>CALVVN010000081.1 GCA_944363865.1 uncultured Bacilli bacterium | reverse complement strand
TTGGCTCAGTTGCATTTTTTATTTCAATTAACTCATTCATTAATTTTTCATCTATATGAAGTCTTCCAGCAGTATCAATTAAAATATAATCATTGCCATTTTCTTGTGCATATTTAATTGCATTTTTTTTTTTTTTTTCTGGATTGTTATTTCCTTCTTCATAAACAGGAATATTTAAGCTTTTTCCTAATGTTTTCAGTTGGTCAATTGCCGCAGGTCTATATACATCGCATGCTACAAACAACGGCTTTTTGCCATATTTTTTTCTAACAAAATTGCCTAATTTACCTACTGTAGTAGTTTTTCCACTACCTTGTAAACCGCTCATTAAAACTATTGTTGGATTTTTATCAGTTACAAGTGAAGACTCATCCTTTCCTAGCAAATCCACTAGTTCATCTCTCAATATTTTTATAAATAATTCGCTTGGTTTTAAGCTTTTTTGAACTTCTTCTCCTAGCGCTTTTTCCTTAACGTTATTAACAAACTCCCCTACTATCTTATAGTTTACATCTGCTTCTAATAAGGCGATTCTAATTTCTCTAATTATTTCTCCGATATTTTCTTCTGTTATTTTTCCAGTGCCTTTTATTTTATTAATGACTTTATCTATTCTCTCTCCAAAGTATTCAAACATATTTATCACCTAGATAATTATATCAAATAATTGCATTTTATACTATACGCACTTTAAAGTCTATTATTGTTTTTCTGGATTTTTTATGTTATTATAATGAACATATTTTAATTAAGGAGGTTTAATAGTATGAGTACTAGAAAGTTATATAAGATTGATGGCCAAAGTTTTAAAAGTTATAATCTTATTACAGATTTTTCTGAATTAGAAGCATTAAAACGTAGTTATATAGAAGATGAGACAAATAAACCGATGTTTTATGAAATCACAAGTCGTGAATTTCCTTCTTGGGAAACTAATGACTTTGAAGTACCTATATCTACAATAAATAGTGTTGGAGGTATTTTTTCAAGACAAAAAGAAACAATTCTTAAACCTTTAAATCCAGTGCCTAAACACAAGCAACACTTATTAGAAGTTTTTTGTAAACACGATTTAATGGCACCAAGTTTAAAGTTAATAACTAGTGATGATGGCAAAAAGATTTTATATTATTTCTTGTTTTTGTCACAACGATATAAAGGTAAATATAAATTGAATTATTTTGATAATATTTTATCATTAAGTAAAGATTTGTTTACATATGAATTATTACTAAAAGGCGACTATGAACATGCAACTTTATCTTATTTTCAAGATGTTGAATTTAAAGATTATTTTAGATTAGATCAAACTGGCGAATTTTCTTTAGATGAGTTGAGACAATTTTTAAATCCTGATATGTATGAAAGAATTTCAACTGAAGAGAGAATAACTCATAAGTTAGTTAATAAAATAAGTGGTAAATAATTTAACCACTTATTATTTTTTTGATTTTTTCTTTGTAATTTTTTGTTTCTAATGCTTTTACTATTAAATTGTTTTTATAATTAATTTGTAAAGTTTCTTCGTAATATTCTAACTTTTCTGATATTGTCTGTAATGTTTTCCCAACATAGCTTTTACTCATTTTCATATTCTCAGCTATTTCAGTTAAAGATAAGTCTTCAAAATAGTATTCTTCAAAAATCATTTTTTGATTTTCAGTAAGTAATTTTCCATATGTTAGATATAATTCAATTTGATGTTCTCTTTCTTTCATTTTTACCATTCCTTAAATAAGCCATAAATGTATTTTTCAATATCAAAAGCAATTAAATCATCTTCTTTTTCACCTAGTCCAACAAACTTTACCGGAACTCCAGTAGTTTCTTTAATTGCTAAAACAATTCCACCTTTTGCTGTTCCGTCTAGTTTTGTTAATACTATTCCAGTTAAATCTACAATTTCTTTAAAACTTTTAGCCTGTTCCACCCCATTTTGTCCCGTTGTAGCATCTATAACTAAAAGTGTTTCGTTAGGCGCGCTTGGAACTAAGCTTGAAATTACTTTGTTAATTTTTTCTAACTCTTTCATTAAATTCACTTTGTTGTGAAGTCTACCTGCCGTATCAATTAACACAACATCAATATTTTTATTTTTTGCTTCAATAAGTCCGTCATATACTACGCTTGCAGGGTCAGAGTTTTCTTTACCATAAAAATCAACATCAATCTTTGTTGCCCAATTTTTAAGTTGTTCTACTGCGCCTGCTCTAAAAGTATCTGCTGCGACTAACATCACTTTTTTACCATTTGTTTTCATTTGTTTTGCGATTTTAGCGATACTTGTTGTTTTTCCAACACCATTAACTCCGACGAATAAGACTATGCTTTTTCCTTCGCTATCATAATTTATTTTGCTTTTTAATATTTCACCATTAACATATATTAGTAATAATTCATCAACAATAATCTCTTTCAAGTAAGCAAAATCGTTTATTTGCTCTTCTTTAACTCTTTTCTTTAATTTTTCTGTTAAATCAAGAGCTGTCATTACTCCTATGTCTGACATAATCAATATTTCTTCTAATTCTTCAAAAAAAGCATCATCAATTTTTGTATACTTAATACCTAGAAAATTAATTTTATTTACAAAGTTATCTCTAGATTTTGCTAAACCTTCTTCATATTTTTGTACTTCTTGATCATCGTTTTTTGAAAATATTTTCTTTATATTTTTAAATATATTCATTTTTTTCACCGTTTTTATTATAACAAGTGATATAATAATTTACAATATTTTATCAACGCGGTGCGGTTTACTGCTGGACATTTCACTCGTTTTATTGTATAATTAAGTTACTTTATTTTTCGTTTTGAAAATTAATTAAGAAGGAGATTTTTATGAATAAAAATAATGAAACACTATTTTTTGCTTTGGGCGGATTAGGTGAAGTCGGCAAAAATATGTATGTGATTGAACATGATGATGAAATTATAATCATAGACGCTGGAGTAATGTTTCCTAAGGATGAATTATTAGGTATAGATTATGTATTAGCTGATTATACATATTTGATTAATAATAAAAATAAGATTAAAGCTTTGTTTATTACTCACGGACATGAAGATCACATTGGTGGTATTCCATTTTTATTAAATGATATTGATATACCAGTAATTTATGCTTCTAACGTTGCAATAGCTTTAATTAAACATAAATTAGAAGATAGAAATATTAAATATAAAAATCTTAAACTTATTGATGAAGAAGTTGTCGCTAAGTTTAAGCATTTTAAGGTTGAATTTTTTAGAACTACCCACTCTATACCTGATTCCTATGGAATTGCCGTTCATACTCCTAATGGTATCATTGTAACTACTGGCGATTTTAAATTTGACTTGACTCCAATAGGACCAATGGCTAATCTACAAAAAATGGCTGCTTTAGGTGAACAAGGTGTTAAAATATTATTAAGTGATAGTACTAATGCTCTTGTTCCTGGTTTTTCATTAAGTGAATCTGCAGTTGATGAAGCGTTAGGTGATTTATTTTCAATAAGTACTGGCCGTATAATTTTAGCTACTTTTGCTAGCAACATTTATAGAGTTGCACATATTATCCAAACTTGTAAAGATAACAATCGTAAAGTGGCAGTTTTTGGCAGAAGTATGGTCAATAGTATAGAAATTGCTAAAAGTTGTGGTTTTATATCTGATAATAACATTTTTATAACAAGTGATGAAGCAAATAGAATGAAACCTAATGAAGTTTGTATTTTATGTACAGGTAGTCAAGGAGAACCTTTAGCTGCCTTATCTAGAATTGCTAACGGAATAGATAATAATGTTAAACTATTACCAGATGATACTATAATTTTTTCTTCAAGTCCTATTCCGGGTAATACTTTAAGTATTAACAGAGTTATAAATAAGTTATATTTAAAAGGCGCTAAAGTATATACTAATTCTAGTGAAGCAGATATTCACACTAGTGGACATGGCAAACAAGAGGAATTAAAATTAATATTGAGGTTAATGAAACCAGAATATTTTATTCCAGTTCATGGCGAGTATAGAATGTTAAAAATGCATGCCACTTTAGGCAATTTATGTGGTGTTGATAAAGACAAAACTTTCGTATTAAAAAACGGAGATAGAATTGCCATTAACAAAGATCGCGTTTATTTGAAAGATTCTATTCCAATAAATGATATTTATGTTGATGGTAAACGAATTGGAAATATTAGTGCTTCTATAATAAAGGATCGTAAAATAATGTCAACTGATGGAGTTTTAATCGTAATTTTAAATGTTGACAGCGAAAAGAGAGTTTTAACTCTTGATCCTAATGTAACCACCAGAGGTTTTGTTGTAGTGAATGAAAATCAAAATCTTATTAACGATATTCAGAAAAAGGTCAAACAAATTACTTTAAATGAATTAAACAAAGATAATTTTAACTATATTGATCTTAAAAATAGAATAATTCTAGAAATTAATACTTTCATTATAGAAATTACAGGCAGACGTCCTATAATTATGCCAATGATATTAGAAACAAAAAGCCATTAGCGTAGCTAGTGGTTTTTCATTTTTACCTAAAAGACTTTTCTACTGACTTTTACTAAAGTATCTTTTTCGACTGCTAAAAGCATTCTTTCCTTACTACCCTTTAAAATGTTCAAAATCTTCTAAAGTTAATTGCTCTTCTTTTAATCGATTTGTTATATATTTTTTTGTTTTTCCAATGGTGTCCACATAATATCCTCTACACTAAATTCTTTATTTTTATATTGGCATCACATATTTGCATTAATATTTGACCTATTTCTAATCTTTCACTTTTATTCTATACTTTGCGATTCCATTGTGTATACACTAAAATTTTTTATGACTTATTTTTATTTTTTTCATTATAAATGTCCTACTTTTGATATATTTGTTGATTCTTGCAGTCGCAACTTTATTATATTAGAATAGGTTTTATTTAACAGCAAAAACTAGTGTAGTAACAAGTGAATTTGGTTATAGGATAGCCCCGCTTTCTAGAGTTTTTTTAATCGAGTAGAGAAAACTTTTTACTAAAATAGTAAATACTTTTCCCTCTCACACCACCGTACGTACCGTTCGGTATACGGCGGTTTAATTTGTAATAATATGTACTTTTAAGTAGTGGTCTAG
>CALVVN010000080.1 GCA_944363865.1 uncultured Bacilli bacterium | reverse complement strand
CTGCAACATCATATAAATATTCAGCAATCACGCTAGGTAATCTTTCTTCTATACTTTTTGTTATATATTTATCAAATTCTAGTAATTTAATTCTTAAATCTCTATCTATATCATCATATATACTATCGCTTACTTTTCCTGAATACTCGTTTTGGTCTAAAACTTTTTTTATTCTTAGTGCTGAATATAATATATATGGCCCTGTTTTACCATTTATATCACTGAATTTTGTTAAATCAAATATGTAATTTTTTTCTCTATTGTTTGATAAATCTGCATATTTTATAATTGCATTTACTATTATAGCTAAGTCTTCTTTTTTCATATTTGCATTTTCTTCGCGCTTCTGGATAAATGTTTCTTTTGTCATCTGTATTAACTCATCTAATTTCAAAGTTTCCCCACTTCTTGTTTTAAAAGGTTTTCCATCACTACCATTTATTGTCCCAAATGCAATATGTTCTAGTTGATTTTGCCATCCTATTTTTTTGCATACTCTGAAGACTTGTTCAAAATGCAAACTCTGTCTAGCATCAACTACATATAATATGTACTTTGGATTGTACTTTTCTATTCTTTCGTATATTGCACTTAAATCTGTAGTCGCGTACATAAACGAACCATCACTTTTTTCTACAATTAATGGTGGCATTTCTTTATTATCAGTATCTTCTTTTAAAAATACTACTTTTGCATTATTATCTGAAACTAATAATCCCTTTTTAGTAAGCACATTTATTAATTTTGGAATATATGGTTTAGTGTCACTTTCTCCTAGCCATAAATCAAAGTTTATGTCTAAATAATTATATAATCTTTTTATGTCTTCTAAACTGACTTCATATATTTTTTTCCATAAATCATTATATTCTTTATTTCCGCTTTGTAGTTCTTTTACTATCGTTTTACATTCTTCATATACTTGTTCATCATTTTTACATAGCGCACTTATTTCAGGATAACACTTATTTAAATATTCTATATTTATATCTTCAAGTTTGATTTTATCTCTTTTTATACCATAGATTACTTGTCCCATTTGTAAACCGTAATCCCCTAAATGAACATCGCTTATTGTTTTATATCCTTTATAATTTATTATTCGTTTTAAACTCTCGCCTATTATTGCTGGGCGCAGATGTCCAATATGTAATGGTTTTGCTATGTTTGGGCCACCATAATCTAAGTAATATGTTTCAATATTTTCAACTTTTTTTACACCTAAATTATTTAATGTATTATTTATCCACTTATTTATAAACTTATCACTAATTGTTAAATTAATAAATCCGTTTAAAAATTCTACTTTTTTAAAGTAATTGTCAAAGTTTTCTAAATCATTTATTTTTGCCGTTATGTCTTGACCTATTTCTAATAAGTTTATTTTTTTCTCTTTTGCAATACGAAAAAGACTATTTATTTGATAGTCACATATTTCTTTTTTATTGCTTTCACTTACATAAAATTCATAATTAAAAGAGTCAAATATCGGTTTTATAAACTCTTCTATTTCTTGTATCATATTATCACCTAGATTGTCATAAGTTCTTTTTCTTTTTCTTTGAATTTTTCTTCTACTATATCGTTATACTTGTCTATTAGTTTTTGAACACTTTCTAAATATATTTTTTCTTCGTTCTCACTATATTCTTGTTTTTTAATAGCATTGTTAGCATCTTGTCTCACATTTCTTAGTGCAATTCTTGCTTCTTCTGCCATATCTTTTACTTGTTTTACAAATGTTTTTCTGCTTTCTTCGGTTAATTCTGGAATTGTTAGGATTAACACTTCACCATTATTAGTAGGAGCCATACCTAAATTAGCTTCAAATAATGCTTTTTCAATATTTTTTAAAGCTGATTTGTCAAATGGTTTTATTACTAATTGTCTAGCTTCTGGTATGCTTATATTTGCAACGCCTTGTATTGGCGTTGGTACTCCATAGTATTCAACCATTATCCCATTTAATATGTTAGGATTTGCTCTTCCAGCCCTTACTGTTGTAAGTCTTGATTCAAATGATTCAATTACTTTACCCATTTTGGTTTTAACTTCGTTTTCGTTAAACATAATTCACTCTCCTCTTTAATTATACATAAAGATTTTTAAATTGTAAATTAAAAACCCTTAAAAAGGGTTTTTACTCACAAAATGTTTCTTCTAATACTTCGCTTGCATCATCGCTTAGAAATTCTTTTTCTAGCATTAAACTTATATCTGAATATTCTCTTGCACCAGTTCCTGCTGGTATTAGTTTACCTAAAATTACGTTTTCTTTTAATCCGTTTAGCATATCAACTTTGCCTTTTACCGCTGCTTCAGTTAATATTCTAGTTGTTTCTTGGAATGATGCTGCTGATAAGAACGAATCAGTTTCAAGTGATGCTTTTGTAATACCAAGTAATATTGGTTTTCCAGTTGCAGGTGTTTTACCTTCTAGTATTATTGGTTTATTTATTTTTCCAAACTCTCTTAGGGAAATAGATGTTCCTTCAACTAAACTTGTATCTCCTGCATCTACTATTTTAATTTTCGATATCATTCGTTTTCCTACAATTTCAACGTGTTTATCTGATACATCAACACCTTGTGATTTATAAACTTTTTGTATTTCTTTTACTATGTATTGTTGTACTGTAATTGGATCGGTAACAGCAAGTAATTCTTTAGGCGCGATTGAGCCTTCAGTCAAGGCATCTCCAACTTCTACCATTTGACCTTTTTCTACTTTTAGTTTTGAGTTATAAAGAGTTACGTGTTCTCTTACTTCTAAGTCATTAGTGATATATATTTTGTATTTGCCTTTATCTTCAGTTATTTTTGTTACTTTTCCACTTATTTCAGCAATAGTTGCTTTTGCTTTAGGTGTTCTTGCTTCAAATAATTCTTCTACACGTGGTAAACCTTGTGTAATATCAGAAGCTGAAGCAACACCTCCAGTATGGAATGTTCTCATAGTTAATTGTGTTCCTGGTTCACCTATTGATTGTGCAGCCATTATTCCCACAGCTTCACCAACTTCAACTATATTTCCTGTAGCTAAGTTTCTACCGTAACATTTTTTACATACGCCATTTACAGTTTTACATGTCAATACGCTTCTGATTTCAACTTTAGTTATTCCAGCTTTAACTATTTTATCAACTATTGGTTCTGTAATAAGTTCACCTTTATCTATAATTAATTCTTTTGTTTTAGGATTGATAATTTTTTGATTTGTGTATCTTCCAATAATTCTTTCTTCTAGGCTTTCAAGTACTGCTCCACTATTTTCATCAATAAATGCACTTATTTCAACTCCTTGTATAGTTCCACAATCGTGTTCTTTTACAATTATATCCTGTACTACATCTACTAATCTACGTGTTAAATAT
>CALVVN010000079.1 GCA_944363865.1 uncultured Bacilli bacterium | reverse complement strand
CTGATTACCGGTCTTTGTTGTATGGCTGCCGGCGGTGCAGCGCTGATTGCGATAAGAGCAAGAAATAAGAATGCTGCAAAGAGTACTCTAAAAATTTACTAATATGTTAATCCTTGTTAATTTAAATTTTATGATTACAAAGATTATTTCATAGTTATCTAAACCTTTTTCATAACAAAATTATTTATTAAATTTGCAAGAACTATCATATCTCGCTTTCTTCCAACACTAACTCTAAACCAATTTGAACCTAAATCAGGATAAAATTTAGAAACATTAGCCACTTTAACATTATTATTTAACAAAAACAATTCTAAATCATCTGTAAGAACACAATCTTTAAATTTAACAAGCACAAAAGAACCATTATTTTTAACTATTTTTTCAACACAATCCTTATTAAGTTTATTTATAAACAACTCAAAATTATTACAAAACTTATTCCTATCAATTTCAAAAAATGACTTTCCCAAATCATCTAGAATGCTATTAGTCATTATATTTGATGAAAATATCAAATTATTTTTCTTTATTTTGTACAACAACATTTCATTAGAAAACATTAAACCCAATCTTAAACCAGGAATATTAAAAATTTTAGAACAAGACAAAATAACAGTCAAATTATCAAATTTCGAAACATACCTAAATAATGTTTTTTCGTAAAATTTTGGATCAAAAGCCAAAACAGTTTCATCTACAACAAAATGACATTTAGAACATTTTTTAACAATATCCAAAAAATCATCTACATTAATATCACTTAAAGTAGGATTATTAGGGTTACAAATATAAATCAATTCACATCTCTTAGCCAAATTTTCAATTTGACTATAATCATATTGAAACAAATCAATCATATTTTCTTCTATAATTTTACAATTATTAGTTTTAGCTAATTCTTTCATTCCCCAAAAAGTCGGATTCAAAAAGCCAATTTTTTTAAAATTTCCATACTTTAAAATCATATCAAAAACCCCAAGTGTTCCAAGTGACAAAAACACATTTTTATAACTAATATCAAAATAATTTGAAATTATTTTTTCATACTCATCAGCAGTTTTATCAGGATAAATACAAACATTATTAACAGACTTCCTTAAATGATATTTCATTTTCTTAGTAGGAAAATAAGGGTTAGTATTTTTAGACAAATCAATCATTTAATACCTCCCTTATTTTTTCTCTCAAATATTTTTCTTTTTCTAAATAATTTTTCTTATAGCCTAAAAACATTTCACCTTCAGCACCAGTAAATTTATTCCTATAAAAACAACTCAAAATTTCATCTTCAGATTTATCAATAATATTAAAGTACCTACATACAACATCCACCATAATTTTAAATGCCTTTTTCTCATACTCAGCAACACTAAAACCAATAGTAACATGATCCGTAGTTAAAATATTAAATAACAATCGTTTTTTCATTTCTTTAGATGATAAAAATTCTTTACTTTTAACTATATCATTTATAACAACTTTACCATCCTTATAAAACGGAGGATTATTTATCGTATCTACAAGTTCATTAAATGTATAAACTAATTTATTTTCATGAGGAATTTCTTCATCTATTTTTAAATTATGACTTCTATGAAAATCAATAGTTTTTTTAATAATATCTCCGATTATTTCAACATCTTTATCATCAATAATAACACAAGTATCCAAATCACTACTACTCTCATTATATATATTTGATCCATAAATAATAACAGACCTTATTTTATTAGGAAAACAATTATTAAGCATATCATAATAACTTTCACACAACTTATTCATCAACAATCTCCTTAGCTAAAATCCTTATATGATCTAACATATTATTTATATCTTCCTCAGTTATATTATCGTTTCCTGACATATATCTTAATGGAATTAAATTAACATCTTTTTCAAAAACACCATTACTATCAGGGAGAGAAAATTTATGCAAATAATACTTTCCCTCTTTAAGCAGTCTTTCATACAAAGCAAGATTCAATTCATTCAATTTATCAACCATACTAGAATTTAAATTACTTTTATCACCAACATACATAAAAACAACTGAATTAATATTCACATCATTAATCATTACAAAATCTTCACTATTATTTATTTGATTTTCGAGATATTTTGCCATTTCACATCTTCTATCAATTATCTTTTCATAACCATTAATACCTATACTTTTCATAGCAAACCATAACTTCAAAGAAATCCAACTTTTGGAGCCGATAAAAGGCGTCACCTGACCATAAGCAAAATCCTCTTGCATAATCAAATCAGAAGTTGAAGAAACAAGTTTCAATTTTTCGGGATTTTTTAATAACAAAGCACTTATACAATATGGTATTGCTAATACTTTATGAGGATCAGTCGAAATACTATCAAATAAATTTATACCCCTTATTTTATCTTTTAATTTACTTGAAAAAGCCAAAGAAAATCCATGACAAGCATCAGCATGTAACCATATATTTTCATCAACGTCCTTAACTATTTTATATATTTCTTCCAAATTATCTATTGTCATTGTACGACTATCGCCAACATAAGCAACCACGCACATAACATGTCCCTTATTTTCTACTAAAGTTCTTTTTAATTCATCTAAATCATATTTAAAATCCTTAGTTTCAACCTCAATAACATTATCTCCACAGCCAATCCACATACAAGCACTTTTAATACTATAATGCCCTATACCTTTTGGAATAATAACCTTAAAATCTTCTGGATTATTCACACCAGTAAACATAGTATTTTTTCTAAAATTTTCTCTTGCTAGCAACATAGCAGTAGTGTTACTACCAGT
>CALVVN010000078.1 GCA_944363865.1 uncultured Bacilli bacterium | reverse complement strand
AAGCGTGGTAATTGCAAAAACTCATGAAGACTTTTTAGATAAAATTGAGCCAACTATAAAAAGAATAAATAACAAAGAATATATTAATTTATTAGATAAAGATGCTAAAGACAATGATTGGGAAAATAAAGCAAAAGTAATAATAGATTTAATAAAAAAAGGTGAAAAATGATAAATATATTAAATAGAATATATAAAAATAGTTTCAAAGATTTTGAAAAATATTTGAAAAATTCTATTGAGAAAAACAAAAAAGAATTTATTATAACAGTTAACCCAGAAACTTTAATTATGTCGGAAAAAAACATAAAAATAAGAGAAATATTAAATAATAAAAAATATATACTTGTACCAGATGGAATTTCAATAGTTAAAGCTTGTAGAAAATATGGAATAAATATAAAACAAAGAATAACCGGGATTGATATAACAAAATTCTTACTAGAAGAAGTTAATATACAAAAAAAAAGTTTATACTTATTTGGAGCTAAAAAAGAAGTAATCAAATCTTTTGCAGAAAAAATAAAAAAAGAATATAAAAACATAAATTTATTGGGATATACTGATGGATATGTAAAAGATAAAGATAAGGTTTTTAAACGAATTATGTTACTAAAACCTGATGTGTGTTTAGTAGCGCTAGGAATTCCGGCACAAGAAGAAATGATACATAAATATATAGGTGGTTTCAAAAAAGGAATATTTATTGGTGTCGGAGGTACATTTGATGTTTTGAGTGGACACAAAAAAAGAGCTCCTCAAATATTTATCAAGTGTAATTTTGAATGGTTATATAGAATATTAAAAGAGCCAAAAAGAATTAAAAGATTTATAAAATATAATATAAAATTTTATATGAAGATAAAAAAGATAAAAGTCGATAACTAGATAAAACCTTTTTTTTATTATATAATATACATGGTGATGATATGAAAAACTATAAAATAATGGATGGGAATGAGGCGTGTATAACTGCAGCATATTTATTCAGTGAAGTGTGCGGAATATATCCAATAACGCCATCAAGTCCTATGGCAACTTTAGCTGATAAATGGGCAAGTAACGGAAAATTAAACATACTTGGTGGAAAAGTAAGTGTAGTAGAAATGCAAAGCGAAGGAGGCGCATCAGCATTAGTACATGGGTCACTACAAGCAGGAAGTTTAACGACAACATTTACAGCATCACAAGGATTACTTTTAATGATTCCATCAATGTACAAAATTGCAGGAGAACTTTTGCCAGCTGTATTTCACGTAGCAGCAAGAAGTTTATCAACACATGCTTTATCAATATTTGGAGATCATCAAGATATTTATGCAACAAGAGCAACTGGATTTGCAATGTTATCAAGCGTAAGCGTTCAAGATGCATACTATTTATCTTTGGTTTCACACTTATCTGCAATAAAAGGCAGCGTACCATTCTTACATTTTTTTGACGGCTTTAGAACAAGTCATGAATTAAACAAAATCAATATATTAAACGAAGAAACTATTAAAGATTTAGTAGATTATGACAAAATTCAAGAGTTTAGAGACAGAGCAATAAACATTGGAAAAAATATAACTAGAGGTACTTCACAAACCGAAGATGTGTATTTTCAAAATACAGAAGCAAGGAACCAAAACTATAATGAATTATCAGACATAGTAAATGAATATATGCAACAAATAAATAAAATTGCAGGGACAAACTATGCACCTTTTACATATTATGGAAATAAAAATGCAAAAAAAATTATAGTAGCAATGGGTTCAGTTAACGATACAATAAAAGAAGTAGTAGATGATTTGAACTCTAATGGGGATGAAGTAGGATTAATAACTGTACACTTATACAGACCATTTAGTGTAAAATATTTACATAAAGTTTTACCAAAAACTGTAGAAAAAATAACAGTGTTAGACAGAACAAAAGAGGCAGGGAGCATAGGCGAACCACTTTATTTAGACATCGTAAACGCGTTAAAAGGAGAAAATATAGAGATTGTCGGCGGAAGATACGGCTTGTCAAGCAAGGACACAACACCTGCTCAAATAAAAGCAGTATTTGACAATTTAAATAAATACAAAATAACTAATAACTTTACAATCGGAATAATAGATGATGTAACTAATTTAAGTTTACCTATGACAAATTACAACATTGATAAAAAATGGAAAGAAATAAAAATATTTGGATTTGGTTCAGACGGAATGGTAAGTGCATCAAAAAATATTATGAAAGTAATTGGACAAAAAGATGGTAATTTTGTTCAAGGATATTTTGAGTATGACTCAAAGAAAAGCAATGGTGTAACTATAAGCCATTTAAGGATAAGTGATAGACCAATAAACGCTCCATATTATTTAACAAACCCATCGTTAATTGTAGTATCAAAAGATTCTTATTTAACAAAGTATGATTTATTAGAAAATATAAAACAAAATGGTATTTTTTTATTAAATACAAACAAAACAGATGAAGAATTAAACAAATATATTCCGAACAAAATAAAAGAAATTATATTAGACAAAAAAATAAGAGTGTTCATAACAAATGCAGATGAACTTGCTAATAAATATAATTTAAATGGAAAAATCAACAATATAATATCAACATACATATTAAAGATGTTAGGATGTACAACAGATGACATAGAAAGTTTTAAAAATCAAATAAAAAATGTATATAAAGAGAAAGGCGAAGATATAGTAAATAATAACCTACAAGCTGTAGATGAATCTACTTCTGTTTTAAGAGAACTTAAAATAGAAAATCTTACATTATACAAAGAAGAAAAAGAAGAGTTAATGACAATAACAGAGCATATGTTAAAAAGAAGAGGCAATTTACTAAAAGTGTCAGATTTCTTAAAACACAAAGATGGAACATTTGAAGGCGGCACTTCAAAAAGTGATAAGAGAAAAGTTATCCAAATGGTCCCAAAATGGAAAAAGGAAAATTGTATTGAATGTAATGAGTGTTCATTAGTATGTCCACATGCTGTTATAAGACCTTTTTCAATGACCAAAGAAGAATTAGACAATGTAGATTTAAGTGATGAAAAAGTACTTGCAAGTTTTGGCGAAGAGGGAAAATACTTTTATATAAGCGTATCCGAGAGTAATTGCACTGGATGTGGATTATGTATAGATACATGCCCGGGAAAAGCAGGAAAAAAGGCATTAGAATTTGGAAAGTATGATGACAATGAAGATAAATTATGTGATATATTAACAGAAGAAATTGAGAATAAGACAATATTTAAAAAAGAAACAATTAAAGGTTTAGGATTTGTAAAACCTGTATTTGAATTTAATGGAGCATGTGCTGGGTGCGGAGAAACACCATATATAAGAATACTTACAGAACTATATAAAGATGAAATAATAATAGCAAATGCAACAGGGTGTTCATCAATATATGGGGCATCACTACCTTGTACACCTTATAGTATTCCGTGGATTAGTTCTTTGTTTGAAGATAATGCTGAATTTGGTTTAGGATTACATACATCTTATAAGAATATAAGAGAAAACATAAAGAGCATTATGTTTAATACAAAAGATGAAGTTAGTAGTGAGGTAAAAGATACATATAAAGAGTTTATAGAAAATTATCATAATAGTGAAAAAACATTAGAAATAAAAGATAAATTAGAAAAAATAGAGAAAAATGAAAAAATAAAATTACTACTCGATTACATTCCATCTAGAAAAGTATGGATAATAGGTGGAGACGGTTGGGCTTACGACATTGGCTATGGAGGTTTAGATCACGTTTTATGGTCAGGTGAAGATGTGAAAATCCTGGTTCTTGACACTGAAGTATATTCCAACACAGGTGGTCAAAAATCTAAAGCGACTAAAACAAGCGCGGTTGCAGAATTTGCTGCAACAGGTAAGACAACTTCAAAAAAAGATTTATTTAAAATAGCAATGGGAATACCAAATGTATATGTGGCATCAGTGTGTTTAGGTGCAAATAAAATGCAAACGATAAAGGCGTTTAAAGAAGCTCATGAGCATAATGGACCGGCCATTATTATAGCTTATAGCACTTGCATAGAACACGGAATAAAAGGTGGACTAAAAAATACATTACAAGAAGAAAAATATTTAGTTGAATCTGGGTATAATATATTAATGAGATATAATGGGCAAAAATTAATCATAGATTCAAAAGAACCAGACTTTTCATTGTATGAAGAGGTTTTCAAAAGAGAGTTAAGATATAAAAATTTAAAAGAACTCAATAAAGAAGAATATAAGAAACTATATGAACAAAATATAGATAATGCTAAAAAAAGATATGAATTTTATAAAAAAATAGAAAACCAACAAGAAGATTAATAATAAAAAACTCGTTTTTGCGCAAAACGAGTTTTTAAAATCATTAAAAAGGATTGCCCCCCCCTGAGAAGCAATCCGGAAAAAAGAATAAAAAGGGGTTGGCTAGTGTGATACTAGCACCAATTCGCCTAAAAGTGAATTGGTAAGTCTATATACTAAAGTATAAACCAACATTTGTCAACAGTTTTTTTGACAAAATTAAAATAAAATTTAAATACAATAAATTAAGGCAAAAGAAATAATCACATATATATTTTATACATATTTTATTATTGAAAGGAGTGATAACAATAGATATAAATAATAATGAAAATGGAGAAACAATTTCTTGCGAAAAGAAATGTTTAGAAATATATGGTCTTATTAATAGCAAACCTTGTTGTTGCTGTTGCGGGCCAACAGGGCCAACAGGACCAACCGGGCCAACGGGAGCAACAGGACCAACAGGCGCAACAGGAGCGACAGGACCAACCGGGCCAACGGGAGCAACGGGAGCAACAGGACCAACAGGCGCAACAGGAGCGACAGGACCAACCGGACCAACGGGACTAACAGGCGCAACAGGATCAACAGGCGCAACAGGACCAACAGGAGCGACAGGGCCAACAGGAGCAACGGGACCAACAGGACCAGGTTCAGAACTAAATAGTTACGCGATGGTACACGATACATCAAATACAACAGTACCAGCACAAACGGCATTATTGTTCCAAAATACTAATATATCTAATAAAATATCATATGATCCACTAAGTGGAGAATTCACAATTCCAGAAGACGGAATTTACATGATACATTGGTGGATTAACGTTAGAAATAGAAATATTTGTCCACACGATTGTGAGCCAAAAACACTCGGAGTAGAATTACATCAAATATATCCTAATGATATTGTAATAGCGCATTCATCAACTCATAATAAAGTTTCTTCTTGTGACACAGGTACTATAAGTGGAAATGCAATATTTGAAGCTACCGCGGGGTCTACTTATAAGTTTATAAATACGTCTAATATTGACTTTGACCTAGTTCCAAACGATTTATACTCTGCAGCAGTTTCTGTAAATAAAATACATTAAGTAAGTTTAAGATACCTCTTTAATATTTGAAGAGGTATTTATTGTTGACAAACATATTTTCGCAATATATAATTTATTTATGAATAATTTAAGTTTAGAAACAATTAAAGGAATAGGTACAAAAACAATATCCGAATTAAAAAATTTAAACATTTATAATATTAAAGATTTAATAGAGCATTATCCGTACAAATATAATTTGCTTAAAATTGATGATATCAATTTTGCGACAGACCAGCAAAACGTAATAGTGGAAGGAATAATTTATAGTGCTGGAATATTGAGAAGAATTAATGTCAAATTAAATATACTTAATTTTAAAATAAATACTAGCAACCAAATTATAAATGTAACAATTTACAACCGTGCTTATATGAAAAAAAACATAGTGCCGGGTAAAGTTGTAACTATTTTTGGAAAATGGAATGAGAAAAATCATACCATTACAGCACAGAATATTCAATTCAGTAAAATTATTGATGGAACTTATGAAAGTGTTTATCACTTGACAAATGGAATTAATAATAAACAAATGGCTAAATTAATAAATAATGCTCTTAACTTAAACGTTAGTTATGAAGATTTTATTCCAGAATATTTAAATCAAAAATATTCATTTATTCCAAAAAGAGAAGCAATAAATAAGATACATAATCCTAATAATGAAAATGACATAAAGAAAGCAAAATTAAAACTTATATACGAAGAACTATTTATGTTTATGCTTAAAATAAATTATTTAAAAATAAAAAGAAAAGAAGAAACTGGAAAGAATAAAAGAAAAATTAGCAAAGAATTAGTTGATGATTTTATAAGAAGTTTACCTTTTGAATTAACTAAAGATCAACTGATAGCTACGAAAGATATTTATAATGATTTAACTAGCGATAAAAGAATGAACCGTTTATTACAAGGGGACGTTGGAAGCGGAAAAACTATTGTTAGTATAATAGCTGCATTTATAACCCATCTAGCAAAAGGCCAAACAGCATTAATGGTTCCAACAGAAATATTAGCACAACAACATTATCAAAATATAAAAGATTTATTGATTGAAACTGACGTAGTGGTAGAAATTCTAACCGGTAGTACCAAGAAAAAAGAGAGAGAAATAGTTATAGAAAGGTTAGAAAAAGGAAAAATAGATTTTATAATTGGCACACATGCATTATTAAATGAAAAAATCAAGTTTAAAAATTTAAATCTAGTTATTACAGATGAACAACACAGATTTGGAGTAAATCAAAGGGCGTTATTAAATAAAAAAGGAGAAAAAGTAGACATATTATATATGTCTGCTACACCTATTCCTAGAACTTACGCATTAACTATTTATGGCGACATGGAAATCTCTAACATCAAAACCAAACCAAAAGGGAGAAAAGAAATAACAACAATAATAAAAAGTGAAAAAGAAATAAAAGACGTTCTATATTTAATGCTAGACGAAATAAAAAAAGGAAGACAGGTTTATGTTGTTTCGCCATTAATTGAAGAAAGTGAAACATCTGACTTAAAGAATGTAATTGAATTAAAAGAAAAAATTGATTTAGCATATAACAATAAAATAAAAACAGAAATATTGCATGGAAAGTTAGACAAAAAGGACAAAGATTTGATTATGCAAGAGTTCGCTAATGGTGAAATAAAAATACTCATATCTACCACAGTTATAGAAGTAGGTGTAGATGTAAAAAATGCAACTATGATGGTAATATTCAATGCTGAAAGATTTGGATTAGCGACACTTCATCAATTAAGAGGTAGAATAGGACGTAATAATTTTGATTCAACTTGTATTTTAATCGGATCAGAAAAAAATGAAAGATTAAAAGTTTTAAAAGAAAGTAATGATGGATTTTACATAACAGAAAAAGACTTTGAAATGCGAAAAGAAGGAGACCTATTTGGAATTAAACAAAGTGGAGAAATGTCATTTAAAATTGCTAATTTAAAAAGAGATTTTAAAATTTTAATGCAAACAAAAAAAGATTCTGAGGAATTTTTGAATAAAAATATAACAAATGACTTTAAAAACTATCCTATTTATTATAAAATAATAAAAGAAATAAATGAATTAAATTAAAGGAGTGAAATTATGGGAAGAGCGCATGAAGTAAGAGCAGCATCTATGGCTAAGACAGCTGCAAGAAAATCAAAATTATATTCAATTTATGCAAAAGAAATATATCAAGCAGCGAAAGGAAACCCAGATCCTATAAACAATTTACAATTAAGAAGGATTATTGAAAAAGCAAAAAGAGATGATGTACCAGCAGACGTTATAAATAGGAACATAGAGAAAGTTAAAAAAGGTGTCACAGAAGATTATGTTACTTGTGAATATGAAGCGTTTGGGCCAGGTAGCAGCAGTTTAATTATAAAATGTTTAACAGATAATACCAATAGAACGATAAGTGAATTAAAAACTGTCTTTAACAAATGTGGCGCTAAAATGGCAACACCAAATGCAGTAAGTTTTATGTACGAACATTTATCAGTTATTGGTGTAAAAGGTTTTGATGAAGAGACAATAATGGATGCGATGATCAATAGTAATATAGATGTTAATGATATAGAAATAGAAAATGACACAATAATAGTATATGCAGAACCTCAAGACTTAAATAATATGAAAAATGCATTAGAAAGTATTAATCCTAATGTTACGTTTGAAATTGATGAAATCTCTTATTTTGCTAAAGATACTGTAGAACTTAATGAAGAAGAAATGGGAAAATTTCAAAAATTATTAACAATGCTTGATGACTTAGATGATGTAAGTAATGTTTATCACAATGTTGAAATAAAATGAAAAAACACTAGAACGAATCTAGTGTTTTTAAATTAATAATTATAAGCTTTTAATTCCATATAACTTTCAGGATGTTTGCAAACTGGACAAACTTTTAATGCATCTTTGCCTCTATAAATATGTCCACAATTTCTACAAATCCAAATTACTTCCTCATCCTTATGGAACACTTTATCTTCTTCAATATTAGAAACTAATTTCAAATATCTTTCTTCATGATTTTTTTCAATTTCTGCTACTTGTTCAAATAAGTATGCAATTTCATTAAAACCTTCTTCTTTTGCTGTTTTTGCGAACTCTGCATACATTTCAGTCCATTCATAATTTTCTCCAGTAGCAGCATCTTTTAAATTAGTTAGTGTATCTGGAACTTCACCATCATGTAATTGTTTAAACCATAACTTTGCATGTTCCTTTTCATTATTAGCAGTCTCTTCAAATATAGCTGCTATTTGTTCATAACCATCTTTTTTTGCTCTACTAGCATAATAAGAATACTTATTTCTAGCTTGGCTTTCACCAGCAAAAGCAGTAATCAGATTTTGTTCAGTTTTACTACCTTTTAACTCCATAATTTCACTCCTTCTATAAATTTATTAATTTTTAGTAATAATAATTACTACTTTAAGTTTATCTACAAAACTATTATTTGTCAATAAGTTTAACCAAAACTTACATCCAAAAACATCATAATTGAAAAGCCTATTAAAGTAAATAGAGCCATTAAATTTTTTTTCTTATTTGATTGACTTTCAGGTATAAGTTCTTGTACTACCACATATATCATAGCTCCAGCAGCAAAACATAAAAAATAAGGTAATAAATATTGAACTTTAATTACAAGAAGCGCGCCTATCAACGCAGAAATGGGCTCTACAAAGCCACTCAATTGACCATAGAAAAATGATTTTGCTCTTGAATATCCTTCTCTTCTCAAAGGAACACTTACAGCAGTGCCTTCGGGAAAGTTTTGTAAACCAATACCTAAAGCTAGCATCAAAGATGAAGATAATGTTGCGCCTTCTAAACCATAGGCAAGCGAACCGAAAGCAACGCCTACAGCTAAACCTTCTGGAATGTTATGTAAAGTTATTGAAAAAATTAACATTAAAGATCGTTTAAAATTGTTATTAGATTTATTTTTTACTTTTTTATTAAATATGTCAAAAATCTTATCTCCAACAAACAATAAAGAACCGCCAAATAAAAAACCAATTACTGCTACTAATGAAGAATTAAGATTTAAGTTTTCGGCCATCTCAATTCCTGGTGATAATAATGACCAGAATGAAGCGGCGATCATCACACCTGCGGCAAAACCGAGCATTGCGTCCATAACATTTTTATTGATTTTTTTAAAAAAAATTACCAAACTAGCGCCTAGTGCAGTAACGCCCCAAGTAAAACATGTTGCAATAAAAGCTTGCAACGCAAATGGCAAACTACTAAACCAATCTAACATTTATAATCCTCCTACACAAGATATAATATGTAATTTTATGTGTAGTGTGATTTTTAAAAATATTAATTGACAACAGATAATTTTCATAGTATGATTTATTTAGCATAGCAGAGCTATGCGAATAACTCTTACGAATTTTAAGGTGAGAGTGTATTCAACCAAAACCCCCTGAAGAGACGCTACGGCGTCTCATTTTGTTTGTTTATAAGGCTTTGCAGCCTTTTTATTTTGCTTTATGTGGCAATTATGTGGCATTTTCTTTT
>CALVVN010000077.1 GCA_944363865.1 uncultured Bacilli bacterium | reverse complement strand
GGGGCGATATATATTTTTATGGTGGTAGTTCTTTGTTTAGGGTAGAAAGCCAAAATGGAAAATTAAGTCGCTATGCAGTTGATGGTGAATACGGCGTGCGACCTGTAATATCTCTAAAATCTTGTGTTACAGTTGCAAGTGGAGACGGAACAGCAAGTAGCCCATATACAGTATCAGTTGATAGTGCGTGCTCAAGTGCTGAGAATTAACATAATAAATATTAATTAACCTAGTTAAATTAAATTACTAGGTTTTTTTGTGCTTTAATTTTGTTATTTTTGTGAAAAAACAATTTTTAATATAGACATAATTTTAAATATAATTTATAATAAAAAATCAATGAGGAGGTTAGTCATGATTAAGAGTAATTTACCTGTTATACTTCTTAAAGGTTTAGTTTTACTTCCTCATCAAGAAGCTAGAATAGAACTTAATAATGATATAAGTAAAAAGGTAATTGATATTGCAAAAGAATATCATAATAACGAAATCTTAATTGTGACACCTTTAAATATACTTGAAGAAAATCCTAGTACTGATGATTTGCCTAAAATTGGTGTAGTAGGAGTAATAAAAAGTAAAATTGATTTACCAAACGGAACTACACGTATAGTAATTACAGGTAAAAAGCGTGTGAAGGTATATAGCTATGTAAATTATTCAAATCAAAAAGACATACTTGAAAGTATAGTCGCAAGCATTCCAGTTGTAGAAGTAGATGAAATAGAAGAGACTGCATTACTAAGAGCGCTAATAAATGAACTTGATAAATATATAAGTTTAAATCCATATATTTCAAATTCAATTCTAAGTCAAATTAAAGGTATAACTAATTTAGATAAATTAACTGATATGATTACTAGTTTTTTACCATTAAGTTTTGAAAAAAAATTAACGTTTATGTTAAATACTGATCATATATCACGTGCAAAACAGTTAATTACAGAAATAAGTATTGAAAAAGCAGTTGTAGAATTAGAAAAGAAAATTGAATTAGAACTAAAACAAAAACTTGAAGATAGCCAAAAAGAGTTTATTTTGAAAGAAAAAATAAAATTAATTAAAAACGAACTTGGAGAGAAAGACAGTAAAACTGAAGCGATAGAGAGTATTAAAGAAAAAATGAGTTTATTAAAACTACCTATTCATATTAAAAATAAATTAGATAACGAAGTATTAAAATATGAAAGAACGCCAGAAGTGAGCCCAGAACTAGCAGTTATTAAAAATTATATAGATACTTTACTTAGTTTACCTTGGAACAATAGAAGTAAAGATGAAAAGGACTTAAGTAAAATACTAAAAAGTTTAGACAAAAGCCATTACGGACTTCTTGATATAAAAAATAGAATCATCGAATACATTGCAGTTAAAGAAAATAACAAGAATGCTATTAGCCCAATCATATGTTTAGTGGGACCACCTGGTGTAGGTAAAACTACATTTGCTGAAAGTATTGCTAAAAGTTTAAATAGAAGTTTTAGCAAAATAAGTTTGGGTGGAATAAGTGACCCTGCAGAATTAATAGGTCACAGAAAAACATATATAGGAAGTAGCCCAGGAAAAATAATAAATTCATTTATAAAAAGCGGCACAAAAAATCCGGTTTTATTGTTAGATGAAATTGATAAATTAACTAAAGATTACCGTGGAGATCCTGCTAGTACACTACTAGACGTACTTGATAGTAAGCAAAATAAATCATTTGTAGATAATTATATAGAAGAAGGAATAGATTTAAGTGAAGTGTTCTTTATATGTACAGCAAATGATTTAAGTTTAATTCCGCCAGTATTAAGAGATAGATTAGAAATAATAGAAATTGCAGGATATACAGATAATGAAAAATTGAATATTGCTTTAAATTATTTAATTCCTAATGCTTTAGTTAATTCAGGACTTAAAGCAAATGAAATAAGTTTTGATGAAAAAAGTATTTACGAAATAATTAATTCTTATACAAAAGAAAGTGGTGTAAGAGAATTAGATAAACTAATTAATAAAATAATTAGAAAAATAATTACTGAATATAAAATGAATGGAAAATTGACAAAAAGCGTGCAAAAAGAAGATGTAGAAAAATATTTAAAAAGTCCTAGATATAGCGCCAATTTCAAACATAAAAAAATACCTAAAGGATTTATAACAGGAATAGCATATACACCATACGGTGGGGCAACTTTGGAGGTAGAAGTAAGTAGTTATTACGGAAAAGAAGAGTTTTGTTACACTGGTTCTTTAGGTAAAGTCATGGAAGAAAGTATAAAAGTTGCTATAGGATATATAAAAAGCAATTTAACATATTTTAATTTAAAAAACGAAGCATTTAAAAATAAAACGTTGCATATTAATTTTAGAGAAACTGCTGTGCCTAAAGAAGGCCCATCTGCTGGGAGTTTAATCGTTACTGCACTACTAAGCTATATTAAAGGAATTAGCATAAGTAACGAAATAAGTATGACTGGTGAAATAACACTAAACGGAGACATTTTACCAATAGGTGGATTAAAAGAAAAAAGTTTAGCCGCTATAAGAAGTGGTATTAATACTATATTTATCCCTAAGGAAAATGAAAAAGATGCTAATGAATTAGATGAAGATATAAAACAAAAAATTAAATTCATACCAGTGAGAAATTATAAAGAAATATACAAATATATTTTTAAATAATAGTTATAAAAAATAAAACACTTCATATTCTTTAATGAAAGGAGTGTTTTATTTTGAAAGAAACAATAGAGTTTAAAAAAGATATTATATTTAAAACTACAATACAAGAAATAAGTTTACTAAATGTAACACATGAATACAAAGTTTTAGATGATGTTATAGAAGGCGAATTTACAGTAAGCGGAGAATATAAAATGACAGAAGCAAGTGTAAAACACGAAGACTTTTTCTATAACATACCGTTTGCAATAGCTTTAGGAAGTAGAATTAAACATGAAACAGTTAATTTAGTAATGGATGACTATAATTATGAAATAGATAAAGATATATTACATCTAAAAATCAAATTAGGAATGCACTACGAGGAAGTAAAAGAAGAATTGATAGAAGAAACGGAAATAGAAGAACATGATGAAATAGATTCTATTGAAGAAATGCTTGATGAAATAGAAGAACCAGAAGAAAATGAACAAGAAAAAATTGAAGTAAAGGAAGAAATAGGAGAGTTTAGTAAAAAGTTTAATATGCCAGATAACTATATAACGTACAAAATACATATAATGAAAAATGAAGAAACAATAGATACAATAGCTTTAAAATATAATATAAAACTAGAAGATTTAAAAGAATATAATAAAGAAGAAGTATATAGTATTGGTGATAAAATTGTAATACCTTATTTTAAAAATGAAGAATGATAAAATACAAAAATAAAGCAAAAATAGTAGTTGAAGAAGAGCGTAGTTATGTGGTAAAAAGCAAGAAAAAAGATTTAAAAGAACTATATGATTATTTAGAACTAAAAGGTTTTACTAGTTTTCCAAAAGTTTTAGAAGAAGATGAAAATAATGTAAGATATGAATATATAGAAAGCGTGTATGTAACTGATGATGAAAGAGGAAAAGAACTTATAAAGACTGTAGCAGATTTACATTATAGAACTACATATTTTAAAGATGTTAGTAGAAAAAAATATAAAGAGATACACTATAAAATAATAAACAACATAGATTATTTAAAAGATTATTACAATAAACTAATTGAAAAAATAGATAGTACAGAATATATGTCACCTTATGACTATTTAATTGCTAGGAATTATTCAATTATTATGAGTGCATTAATGTATGCTGAACGAGAGATAAATAGTTGGTATAAATTAGTGCAAAATAAAGATACTGAAAGAGTTAGTGTTATACATAATAATATAAGGACTAGTCACTTTATAAAGGGGGATAAGGGGTATTTATTAAATTGGGATTATTCAGTGGTTGATACACCTATACTTGATTTATATAAATTTTATAAAAAAGAATATAAAAACTATAATTTTAAATCATTATTAAAAGAATATAACAATAGTTTTTCATTAAATGAAGAAGAAATTAAATTGTTTTCAGTACTTATAAGTATTCCAGATAAAATAGAACTACAGAATAATGTACTTAATAGTGTTAGAGCAGCAAAAAATATATTAGATTACATTTATATAACAAATAATTTAATAACCAGTGGTATTTTTAAAGTAGAAAACAATTAATCCTGAAATAAGAGCTAAAAGTATTATAATATTTATTCTACTAGGTATTATTAAAGTAAAAATAGTTTGCCAAACGATTAAAAATGCCATTACAAAAAGAATAACAGTATTAAAAAGAAGTTTATTAGATTTATATATATTTTTAAATTCATTTAACTTATTCATATTATATTATATTTAAAGACTTTAATTTTGTTAAAGTCTTTAAATTATTAAAAGAGTTTTTTTAACTTAATGAATATAATATTAGTATAGAAAAATAAATGATTAATTTTATATGAAGGAGTATAATATGAGATTTAACAATTAAAATAATTGTAAAATAAATTCATACACACCAAACATACCAATTTGTCTTGTTCCAGGTCCGACAGGTCCAACCGGACCAACGGGACCGGCTGGAAGTAGTGTTGGTGTGACAGGACCAACTGGACCGACTGGTCCTACTGGAACAGTGGAACCAAATCCATATAATTTGTTTGTACAGTCAAGTGCAGCACCAAATGGAGATGGGAGTCAAGAAAACTCTTTTCAAACACTAGAAGAAGTATTAGCAGTAGTAGAACCTAATGGAATAATAAATGTTTTAAGTGGTACATATCCAATTACTGAACAAACTACGTTAGATATTCCAGGATTAACAATTAAAGGTAGAGCAGGTTCGCTGTTTGTCTTAGAAGCGCCTGTTGTGCCATTTGTACTAACTGGCGGTAATATTACAATTGATGGGGTTACTATGACTGGTGATGTTCTGTATCCTGTTGAATTTATTCAAGTTGCTGGAGATGGAAATCAAATTATAAATTCGCAAATATATGGACCAGATCAATCGGGAGACTCATCCACTTGGGTAGTAAACAGAGGATTTGTAACACAATCTAATGCAACTAATTTACTTGTTCGCGAAAATATATTTCATACTTTAAGACAACCTGCGTATTTGAATCCAAATTCTACTGGTACAATAATGAATAATGTAGTTTACAATACTCGCGGATATGTAGTAGACCAAGCAACGTTCTTATTTTTCAGAAATTCTTGGGGTATACCAGAAAATGCAGTAGACATAGCACTACTTGCAGGGACAACTACAGGAGTTCCATATGACCTAATTTTAGAATTAGAAACAAATAACAGTAATGCAACTATAAGTGACCAGCGATAAAAATGTTTTTAATTTTATTTAACTTTTTTAAGTAGTAAAACTTACTAACTTTGTTGCAAGAAATAATTGCCATATGATATAATTGTTTGTGTTAGGGGTGGTGAAATATGAAAAAATCAAATGTTTTTGATTATGCTAAATGGTTTTTAGATAATAATTTAGATACACCTAGAAATACTTTTAAAGGTAATATGAAATTGCAAAAGTTATTATTTTTT
>CALVVN010000076.1 GCA_944363865.1 uncultured Bacilli bacterium | reverse complement strand
CTAATCTAGCCCTTATAATACCTAGAAACCATAGTTGTATAACAAGCAATTATTAGGCATTTTAGTCACTAATAACATATTTATGTAGGGGGTATTTTACAACAGAGAGCCTTTAATACATCTTTGTGGAGTCCTAGCAATTCAATGCGTGGAGGCTCCTTATAAAAAGTAGACAAGTAGATAAGTAAAATTCATACTTTTATTAAAATAATTATTATATTTAGTAATATTATTGAAATAGCTTGTCTAGTTGGCTAGTGTAATATTTCTATATCCCCATAACTGTTTATTTAATTCCCTAAAATAAATTTTTTCCTTTTTTATATTATAAGCTTCTTGTAATAGTGGTAGCTCTTTAGAAAATTTATCACCATTATATTCTATATAGTTATCTGAGCAATATTTTTTAAATTGAGCCATTAAATCATTTGTAGTAGTACATGAACCGCTAAGTAGCTTAATATACCTATCATCATTAATAAACGACTCAACGACTTTTGAATAGTCGCTTTTATAATAATTTTCAATTCTTTCTTTCATATAATCTTGATGTGAAAAACGATAATTGTTTTTTAAAAGCCTTTCTAAACCTTTTAACATCCACATAAATATTAGGTCTTTTTCTTTTATAAGCTCATTAGACAAGTAGGGATTATCAATTCTATTTTTATCTTTTTCTTTTGTAATTAATAATAGTAATCTTCTTTGAAAGCTAGGCTCTTTACAGTTTTTGTGTTTAAGGATATTATTCCCTAAAACTATAAATCTAGCATATAAACTAACCTGTTGTTCTCTTTGATATTTCTCTTCAATGCTAAATTGTCCTCCTGTAATTAGAGACTTAAAAGTATCAATCTCTCGCAAAGGAATATCTTGTAATTCATCTTCAAATATGACTAATTTACTATTCAATTGGGCTAAACTAAATTTGTTAGTTAGTAGCTTTTGAATTTTTATATTTACAAGTGAACTGCCAAAAATGGAATTTAAAACTTTTCCGATAACTGATTTTCCCTCTCCACCTTTTCCAATTATAAACAAGCTCTTTTGTGCGTCAGTTAACGGTATCAAGCAATAGCCAAGATATTCTTGTAATATATCTATATCTTCTGGTGATAATAATGAATTTAAAAAATTTAACCATTTTTTTGGCGTTTTTCTGCTTGTAGTATAATTGACGTTCATTAAGTGTATTGTAAACTCCCGAACTGGTTGAAAGCTATGGTTATTTTTGTTTAATGTTATTAAACCATTTTTAACATATACTTTATTTGTGGATAAATTAACATTGTCACTAAAGCATTTCATTCTTAATAATTCAACCATACTTTTTATTTCAACGTTTAAGTTCCTTACATTCGCCTCATTTAGAATGTTGAATATTGACTGCTTAAGCTTATCCAAACCTAAGTAACCATTTATATTATAAAAATCGTTACTAATATATTTTAGACAAGTTATATTAATATATGTTTCCATAAATTCTTTTTGTTTTAACTTATCCCCATTAGTCCAACGCTCTTTACAATCCAACATTTTATTTAATAAAAGATTTTCTTGCAAGTCTAAATTATCATATAGTATATCACTACCAACACTATTTTTTTCCTCTTTATTAGAAATGCTTTTAAACTCTAGTTTTCTTTGTAATTCCATGTAACGTTCTTTTTGTTTGTTAACCATTTTTTCTGCAAATTTCATTTTTTTTCATCCTTCCTTTAACATTTTTATAGCCGAGATTAAGTCTTCGACTGAATAATACTTCTCATAGCCCATTAGGCATACTGATTTGATTTTCATGCTTCTTAGCAATGCTTCTGCTTTATCCTCGGTATCTTGCATGACAAAATAACAAGCTGAACTTATATTTATAAGTTTTGTTTTGCTATTACAAAGCTCATAATATCGAGTTTTATATTCGAGATTATTCATAATTACCTCCATTCATATCATTTTTTTGTTTATGTTTTTATACCCTATAAACAAATTGTTGATACAATGATAGCACGTACAACCTCCTTTGTCAATAGTTTTGTTTATGTTTTCACAAAAGCATAAACAGTTTGTTGACATTTTAGGATGGTTGTGCTAATATATTACCAAGAGGTGAAAAAATGTTGGAAGATAAAAAACAAGAATTAGGTAATATCTTAAAAAACAATTTTAATATTGTGTTCACTAATTTAGTGAAAGAAACATGTGGCAATAATTTGCAAGATGAAAAGCAAACATATACTAAACTGGCACAAGAATTAGGTATAACATATCAAGCATTAATTAATTATAAAAAAGATAGAATGCCAGAATATAAACAACTAGCATTTATTAAAGATTATTTTGATGTCTCATATTCATATTTGCTTGGTGAAACTAAAAAGAAGAAACTAAATTCCACTGGCTTTAATTTTGACTTATCAGGAAGTGCTTTAGACAAATTAGAAGAGATTAGTAATCAATCAAAGAATGGTAATTATTCTTGTAGTGGAATAACATATATAATAGAAAACTTATTATTAGAAAAAGATAATAAAACATTAAAATTACTAGCTTATTTATTAATTGCTAATGTTATTGAAAGCAATAAGCAAAAAATAGATTATATTAAATTCTCATTGCTTAATAAAATCATAGAGGATATCAATATTATGTCTAAAGAATTAGATTTACCAGAAGAAATATTATTGAAAGCCTACGAAAGCTTAAAAAACGAAATTAACTAAAAAAGACTAAGCACTACTGCAATAGCACTTAGTCAGAGATGTACTAAAAATCGGCTCGACACCAAATTTAAAGTACATCTCCATTATAAAGTATTTTAAAAATATTTACAATATAAAGGAGATTGAAAAATTATGAAATTACCGAATAACTACGGCTCAGTTTATAAATTGAGTGGCAATAGAAGAA
>CALVVN010000075.1 GCA_944363865.1 uncultured Bacilli bacterium | reverse complement strand
AGCGAAAGGTCGATGGTTCAAGTCCATTCAGGCCCACCATTTTAAATGGCCTGTTGGTGAAATGGTTAACACACACGCCTTTCACGCGTGCATTCACGGGTTCAAATCCCGTACAGGTCACCATTATGAAAATAACTAACGAAAGTTAGTTTTTTTATTTTTTACATAATTTTAAAACTTCCAAAATACTTTGATTGGTATTCCCTTTTAATATTATTAATTGCTCGTTTATTCAAATTAAAAGCACCATTAGTGTTTAAAACTATATTATCTATATCATATTGAGATAAAATACTAAAAATACGTTCCTTCAAAACATTCAAGTCTACGATATCCATATCCCCTTTTAAATCTATATATAAAGTATCATCTTTAAAAATCATATTCATACTAATCACCTGAAATAATAATAAAATAATTTATAACTTATTTCATCTAATTCGACAAAACTAGTTTTAGTTTTCAACTGACAACTAACCCAATTTACTTTACAGCATTAATTGAAATCAAAAAACTAGTATTATATAATCTTTATAGGTGATATTTAATGAGAACTGCACTAGCAATTATAATATGTAAAATTGCAAACACACTAAGTAAATTATTAAAAAAAGAAGGAACAGTTATAGGAGGGTACTGGGCACTTAAAGTACATCCTAACGTTTTAAATAAAATAAAATATCCAAAATATGTAATAGGCATCACAGGTTCAAGTGGCAAAGGTAGTACCACTGAATTAATCGCACATATATTAAATAAAAGCAAAATCACATATGCATACAATAAAAATGGAAGCAACGCTATTAACGGTATAACATCACTTATCCTTTCAAATACAAAATTAAATGGAATATACAAAAAACAAGCATTATTAATGGAACTAGATGAAAAACATATGATTCATCTACTACAGCACTTTGGTTTAACTCATTTAGTTATTACTAATATCACAAGAGACCAACCACCAAGAAATGCTCATCCTGAATACATTCAAAGTTTAATAAGTTCTATCATTAAAGATAGCATTCATTTAGTAGTAAATGTAGACGACCCGCTAGTTTATAGTACAACATTAAATCACAAAGGAAAAATAACATATTATGCTATGGATAAAAACAATTATTCAAAACAAAGCAAATTGAACAATATAGATGCTCAGTATTGTCCAGTATGTGGAAACAAACTTAATTACGAGTTTCGCCACTACGGACACTTAGGCGACTACAAATGTAGTAAATGTAACTTCAAAAGACCACGTCCAGACTTTCTAGCCCATACAATAGATATAGAAAATATGGAAATATACATAAACAAAGACAAAATAAAAATACCATCAAACTTCCTTTACTCTGTATATTTGACAACTGCTGCTTACTCACTAGCAACCGCTTTAGGAATTAATAAAGAAAAAATATTACATGCAATAAATGTTGATTCATTCATTCCAAAAAGATTAAACATTTACAACTTTTATAATAGAAATTGGCAAATGATATCTAGTAAAAATGAAAACAATTTAAGTTATAAACAAAGCATAGACTACATATTACATGAAAAAGGCAAAAAAACTATCGTACTCGGATTTGACAACAGTTCAAGAAGATACAAAGAAAATGATGTTTCATGGTTATGGGACATAGATTTTGAAAGTTTAAAAGATAAATCAATAGATAAAATATTAATCATTGGAAGATTTAAATATGATGTATTAACTAGATTAGAATATGCTAATATAAACAAAGATAAATTAATACTAATAGATGACTTAAATGAAATAGTGAACGTATTAAAACAAGAAACAAAAGGTAATATTTATTCAATGGTATGTTTTGACAAAGAAAGTGAACTAAAAGAAATCCTAAAGAAAGAAGGGATAACTAATGATTAAAATCGCACATTTATACTACGATATAATGAACTTATATGGAGAAAACGGAAACATACGAGCATTAAAAGAACATATTGAAAGACAAAACATCAAATGTGAAATACACTTCCTAACAATAAACGACAAAATAGATTTTAATAAATATGACATTTATTATATGGGAATGGGTACAGAAAAAGGACAAATATTAGTATTAAATGATTTAATTAAATACAAAAAAGAAATAAAAAAATCCATAGAAAACGGAAAATATTTCTTTATGACAGGAAATGCTTATGAATTATTTGGAAAATACATAATAGATTTTGAAGGAAATAGAGTAAATTGTCTAGACATATTTCCGTACTATACAAAAAGAATTACAAAAAAAGACTTTATGGAAGACTGTGACTTTAGAATAGTAGGTACTACAAGTGGACATTGTATATTCTTAGACAAAGAAATAATTGGTTTTCAAAATAGAGGTGGAACAATACACGATAGTGATAGATATTTCATCAAAATAAATAATGGTGTCGGTTATGAACCAAAAAGTATCTATGAAGGGTATTTACATAAAAACTTTTTAGGCACATACTTATTAGGCCCATTATTTATTAGAAACCCTTCTTTAACCGATTATTATGTAAAAAGAATAATAAAAGAAAAAAACAAAGATTATAAATTCAAAGTATACAAAAACACCTCAGAAATAAAAGCATACGAAACATTTATAGAAAACTTTATTAATTAAAAAACTATTGGAATTTTTTCCAATAGTTTTAGTTTATTTCAAAGCATCAATTAATTCTGCTTTTTTCAAACTTGTATAGTTTAGAATACCTTTTTCTTTTGCTAATTCCTTCAACTGTGCAACAGTCATTGAACTTAAATCATTAGATTCTTCTTTAACAGTTTTAGAATTACCTTCTAAAGCGTTTTTACTTAATTCAACTAATTTAGCAAATTCATTTGCATCAGAAATAGCAATTTCACTTAACATTTTTCTATTTATTTCAATATTAGCCTTTTTAAGCCCGTTCATAAACTTAGAATAACTAATATTATTCATTCTACAAGCAGCATTTATTCTAGTAATCCAAAGTTTTCTAAAGTTACCTTTATTTTTCTTTCTATCATTAAAAGAATATTCACCACTATGAAATAATTGTTCTTGAGCAGTTTTATATAATCTATGTTTACTTCCAAAGTAACCTTTAGCTTGTTTTAAAACTTTCTTTCGTCTAGCTCTTGTAACAGTTCCACCTTTAACTCTTGTCATCTACATTACCCCCTTAACTCTCTTTTATATCTTTTAGCATCTCCACTACTAAGTGAAGAACCTTTTCTCATAGTTCTATTAAAACTTGTTGGTTTCTTACCAGTTTTATGATTACTTCCAGGTTTACCAATTCTAGTAGATCCACCTGGTCTAACTTTTATTTTTTTAGCTATTCCTTTATGTGTTTTAGTTTTTGGCATATACACTCTCCTCCTTTACTTTTTAGGTGCGACTAGCAAACTAATTGTTCTTCCTTCAAGTTTTGGTTCTTCTTGAATAATAGCAATATCTTCCATCCTATTAGCAAATCTTAAAATAACCTCTTTACCAAGCTCTGGATGGGCGATTTGTCTACCTTTAAAACGAACAGAAACTTTAACTTTATGACCTTTAGAAACGTAATTTCTTGCATTCTTAAGTTTAGTTTCAAAGTCATGAGTGTCAATAGTAACACTAAGCCTGTACTCCTTTAACTCAAGATTAGATTCACGTTGCTTTTTAAGTTGTTCTTTCTGTTTCTTATTTCTTTCGTACTTAAACTTGTTATAATCCATTACCTTACAAACAGGCATATCGCTTTCACTCATAAGTACCAAATCAAGACCCGCATACTGTGCAAGTGTAAGAGCATCATTAATAGATTTAACTCCTAATTTTTCGCCATTAGGTCCAATAACCATAACTTCATTGTATTTAATTTGCTCATTTATAAGAGCATCATTTTGTTTAGCTATTCTAAACACCTCCAAATATAAAAAGTGAATACTAATGTACTCACTAAAAAACCAATTCAATAGCCTTTTACCTATCAACAACTAGTTAATCAGGTGAGTGTGAGTACACTACTTTCTCTTTTCAACAAGTATAATTCTATTACAATAATATGCATTTGTCAAGGAAATTCAACACAATTCTAGTTACAAGTTCTTTAACAAATCCACCCTACTATTCATATCCGTGCATTGTAAATAAGAAGCACTTACCACCATTGAAGCACCTTTCTCCTTAACAAGTGTTGCAGTCTCATCATTAATACCACCATCTACAGAAATAATAGTTTTAAGATTCTTCTCAGAAATAATTCTACTCAAAGATTCAATCTTATAAAGAACACTATTCATAAACGTTTGACCACTCTTTCCAGGTTCAACACTCATAACTAAAACTAAATCGACAATATCAATGAAATCTACTATATCACTAGCATTTGTATGAGGTTTAACACTAATACCTGCTTTTAATCCATAACTATGTATTAAATCAATAAGTTCCTTAACATTTTTAACACTTTCATAGTGAAAAGTAATATATTCTACATTTAAAATAGCAAGTTTTTCAATATACTTTTTAGGATTACTTACCATTAAATGAACGTCCATTGGCTTTTTCATATAATTACTTAATTTTTCAATATCACTTAAAGTATAAGTCTTATTATCAACAAACTTACCATCCATCACATCAACATGAATATAATCAGCATTTGTATTATTTACCATTTTGATAACATCAACTGGTTTAAAATGATCTGACAAAAAAGATACACTCACTTTCATAATCTAGTCTCCTTTAATAATTTTAAATAGTTTTCATATCTAGAATAAAGTATCTTATTAGATTTAACACGTTCAATAACCTTACAACCATCCTCTTTAATATGATTACAACTCTTATATTTACATTGTACCATAAAATCAGGAAAAGTATATTTAAGTTCATCAGTACTAATATTTAAATCTAAAGAACTAAATCCCGGGGTATCAGCTATAAATCCACCCTTCACTTTAATAAGTTCAACAAGCCTTGTAGTATGTTTACCTCTACCTAATGCATAACTAACTTCATCGGTATTAAGTTTCAAATTCTTATCAATTTTATTTAACAAAGTGCTCTTACCAGCACCGGTTTGACCACATAAAGCAACTGTTTTGCCATTTATCTCTCTAATAATCTTTCTTATTTCAGTATTTTTATAAACATTAAAATATTTTTTATAATACTTTAACACTTTAAGTATTTTATTTCTTTCATTTCTCTTTATTTTATCTAATTTAGTAACAATAATTATAGGTTTAATCTTATTATAAATTGCAAGTGATAACATCTTATCAAGCAAATATTCACTAAAAGCAGGCACTTCAGTACTAACAACAATAAAAAGTGAATCAATATTAGATACAAGTGGCCTTATAAGAGTATTCTTTCTAGGTAATTGTTTTTCAATAGTAAGAGAATTTAAATCAATTAAAACATTATCACCAACAGTTAATTTATCATTTTTAAGTTTTCCCCTTACATAACAAGAAAGTACACTTTCTTCTGACAGAACAGTGTACAAATCTTTATTAATTTTAACAATTTTTCCTTCTTTAAAATTATTCTGTTGTAACATTTTCTTCCCCTGTCTCACCGTCAGTTTCTTCTTCAATAGGTGGTTCTTCAATTTCTGGCATTGTAGAAACAGTTATTGTTAGAGTTATTCCTTCAACGACAACTGAATCAGCAGGTCTACTTTGATAAATAACTGTACCTTCTACATACTCATCAGTTTCTTCATATTTAACAACTAAATTAACGTTATTCTCTTCACAAAAATCACGAACATCATCTACTGAGTAATTTTCTTTAACAAAATCAGGATATTTCTTTTCAACTTCAGGTATATAAATAGTAACTGTTGCACCTTTTTTAACTTTTTCCCCTACTTTTGGAGATATATCTATTACAGTATCTGCTTCATACTCATCATCTTCACTTACTTTAATAGTTTCTACTATAACATTAGCTTCATTAGTTTCAAGCAACGTTTTAACTTCAATATAATTTTTTCCTATATACTCAGCAGGTATTTCAAAAGTACCTTCACCACTAGATAAGAATAATGTAACTGTACTACCCTCTTTTACAATTTTGCCAACTTCAGGACTAGTTCTAACCACATGACCTTTTTCTATTTCATCACTGGATACTTCAGTTTCACTTACTTGAACATTAAAACCAAGTTCCACTAAATTATTATAAGCATCATTTTCACTAAGTCCAATTATATTATCAGGAATTTCTACATTCTCTTTTGTCATCAAATTAGGAAGCAATACAACTACTGATGCAGTTATAACTACAAGTCCAGTAAAAATAGATGCAAGAATAATTAATAATTTATTTTGTTTTTTATTCTCTTGTTTCATCTCAAAATCCAACTTCTTCTTTTCATTTTCCTTTTCCTTTTTCTCTTTTTCTTTAACTTCTTTCAAAGTATCATTTAACACTTTAGTATTTTCAATATCATTTTCTGGAAAAGGATATACATATCTTTTCTCGTTCGCACGTTCATCAGTTAAAGCAGTCACAATGTCTTCATGCATAGCACGTGCATCTTTATATCTATTTTGTGGGTTTTTAGCAGTGCTTTTTAAAATAATGTTTTCTATAGATTGAGGTAATTCAGGCAGTACTTTCTTAATAGATGGAAGAGGTTCCTTCAAATGTTTTAATGCAATTTCAACAGCATTATCCCCTTTATATGGAACACCTCCAGTTAAAAGTTCATACATCAAAATACCCATAGAATAAATATCACTTTTAATAGTTGAACCCTTACCATTAGCTTGTTCTGGTGGTAAATAATGAACACTACCCATTACACTATTAGTTTGAGTAAGTTGCGTTGAATTAAGGGCCATTGCTATACCAAAATCAGTAATCTTTATAACTCCGTTTTCTAGTATCATAATATTTTGAGGTTTAATGTCTCTATGAACAATAAAACTATCATGCGCATGAGCCATCCCATCAGTTAGTTGACTCATAATATCTATAACTTCAGTAATAGTTAAACTCCCACGCTTTTTAAGAAGTTGTTTTAAAGTCACACCTTCAACGTATTCCATTACAATATAATATTGACCATCATCTTCCCCAACATCATACATTTCAACTATATTAGGATGAGATAAACTAGAAGCAGATAAAGCTTCACGTTGAAAACGTCTAACAAACTTTTCATCATTTGCTAAATCTCCCCTTAAAACCTTAACAGCGACTTTTCTATCTAAGATAGTATCATATGCCAAATAAACATTAGCCATACCGCCTTCGCCTAAAGTTTTAATAATTTGATATCTATTATCTATTTTAGAACCCTTTACTATCAACTGTATCACCACTCTTCTTAATTAAGTACGCTATACTTATATTGTCATTACCGCCCCTCATATTACTTTTACTAATCAATTTATTCACTTTTTCCTCAATTAACAAATCTTCATCATTTAACACTTTTTCTATTTGTTCTAACGTGAGCATATTAGTTAATCCATCGCTACACAAAAGAATTTCATCAACTTCATCCTCAACAGCAAATATATCTACATCAACTTTTTCACTCGCACCAAGTGCTCTCATAAGAACGTTTTTTTGAGGATGGTGTTCTGCTTCCTCTGGACGTAATTCCCCAGTTTCAACTAATATATTCACAAGTGTATGATCTTTAGTTACCTTAAATAATTTACCGTCTTTTTTAACAAAACCACTTGAATCGCCAACATTTGCAAAAATCAAATAATCTTTAGTTAAAACTGCTGCCACACAAGTAGTGCCAAGCCCAGTAGAATCCACGTGTTCATTTGCATATTTAATAATATTCAAATTAATTTCTTCTATTATACCTTTTAACCAATTAACAGCATCAATCTTATTTCCTATCGTTCCCAATTTTTGAAATCTAGAACCGAGTTCTGTAACAGCCATGCTAGAAGCAACTTCCCCGGCGCGGTGTCCACCCATTCCATCAGCTACAACTAACAAATATTCTCCATTTTTATTACTAACAATAGTAACACTATCTTCATTATGACTTCTTACTTTTCCTGCATCAGTTTGATAATGACATATCACTATTATGCACTCTCCTTTGCTCTTAGTTGTCCACAAGCAGCATTAATCCCGCCTGCAATATTCTTTCTTATTATTACATTTATACCATTCTTCTTAAGTATATCATAAAACTTATTTATTTTAAACTCATTACTTCTTTTAAATGTAAAATTACTAGTCTCATTATAAGGAATTAAATTAACATACATAAGTTTACCCTTTACTAAAGAAACCAAGTTCAAAGCATCTTCTTCACTATCATTAATTCCATCAATTAATACATATTCTATAGTTACTCTTCTATTAGTTTTAAAAATATAATAATCAAGCGCATCAAACACTTCTCTAATAGGATAAGCGCGATTAATCTTCATGAGTTTATTTCTGACTTCATCACTACTAGCGTGCAAACTAATAGCTAGATTAACTTGAGTATTCATTAATGCAAACTCTTTTATCTTAGGAACTAATCCACAAGTAGAAACAGTAATGTGTCTTTGGCCTATTTCTAAGCCATATGGACAAGTAACAACTGAAATAAACCTTTTTAATACTTCAAAATTATCAAAAGGTTCACCTATACCCATAACTACTACACTATCTACTTTAATACACTCTTCCATCTCAACAGTAACAATTTGAAGAATCATTTCACTAAGAGACAAATCTCTAACTTTTTTTAACCTACCACTTTCACAAAAAGCACATCCCATATTACAACCAACTTGAGAACTGACACATAATGAGTTCCCATAATCGTGCTTTAACAAAACACATTCAATTTTGTTTCCATCACTAAGTTCTAATAAATATTTACTACTCTTTTTATCTCTAATAACTTTAGATATTTTTAATAAATCAAGAGAATAATTATCAATTAAAAAAGACTTTAAGTTTTTACTAATATTACTCATAAGAGAAAAATCTAAAACACCTTTTTTATAAACCCAATCAAAAACTTGAGATGCATTATATTTTTTAAATCCCACTGCAACAAATAACTTTTCTAATTCTTCTAAAGTATAATCAAATATATTCTTCATAAACATCCTAAAAAAGAAAGCATTTGCTTTCTTTAAATAGACAAGATTAATGAAATAATTATAAATAGAAAACCTAACACATAAGTTAATCTAGTTATAAACTTTTCACTACCTCTTTCTTTCATATTACCCATAAGTATTGTATTACCACC
>CALVVN010000074.1 GCA_944363865.1 uncultured Bacilli bacterium | reverse complement strand
CTTCTTCAATTAGTTCTCTATTAGCATCATTTTTTAAGTCGTTTAGTAGCGACTCTAATATATATGTCTGACTTGAATTATTTGGCCAATCACTTTGGAATTTAAAACTTTTGTTTAATGATGGTGTTATAACATATACACCTTCATCGTTTTTTAATATGACTTGCTCATGATCATTGTTAGTATTAACTAAATTGACTTTGTAATAGTCTCCTTTTAAGTATGATACACTCACTTCATAGTTGTAAACGTCTTCATTGTTAATTATTTCCATTGTACCATATAAATTGTAATTATCACTGTTATTTACCATAGTTTCAAATTCTTTTAAAGCTTTTTCTGAATCTACCTTTCCACAGCCTACAATTAGCATACTACATAATAAAATAAATAATAACTTTTTCACTTTTTTCTCCCCCATCATTAATAAATTATATTTATATTTATAACGTTTATGAATAAAAGTGTTAAAATTGTTTAAAATATAATTGAGGAGGAATAATATGGATATATTACAAAAAATATGTCTAGCTTTTACTATTATAGGTGCACTTAACTGGGGCTTAGTTGGATTGTTTGATTTTAACCTAGTTTCATCTATGTTCGGTGTAGATTCTTTATTCACTAATTTAGTATATGCACTTGTAGGTTTGGCTGGTATTATAAATATAGGTCTTCTTTTAAAACCTTTCCATCCGGAAAAGTAAAAAACTGCAAAATCTGCAGTTTTTTTATTCTATTATTATTCTTATATTTTGTGTTTTACTTGTATAAGTTAATTTTAAATCTTCTCCAGTTACATATACAGGTACTGTGTGTGTTCCTACTCCTAAACCTTGTAAATCAACGTATGCTTTAATATCACTTGCTTCTAATTTTTCTAGTAAACTTTCAACACCACCGACTGATACTGTAACTTTAGTATCTTCTTCACTTTGAGCATTTACTTTTAATCCACTTGCCAAGTTTTCAAATACAATAGGTATGTCTACAAACTCTTTAGATGTTTCTGCTTCCATTGTAACGTTTATAGTAATTGATGTTTCGCTTATACTTCTTGCTCCATTAGGTTTAGTAATTACTTTTTGGAATACTTTATCTTCGTTTAATCCTGTAACATCTATTTCTACTTCAATGTAGTTTAATGATTCTAGTATTTCTTCATCAGCATAAACAGTCACCTGTGAAACACTACTTTCTATAGATTCTATGGCACTTCCTGGTGCGACTTCGCCAACTGGCACTATTTGTATTGGTACAACTTTACTTGGGCTTGTTATTGTAACTGTTGCAGTTACTGTTTCTGGTATTATTTCAATGTCTGTAAGTTCTGTACCTTCTTCATCGTATGCAACTAGTTTAACATTTTCTAATGTGTATGTCCCCGCTTGTATAGCATTTAGTGCATTAACATCTATTAATGCTTTTACACTTGCAACTTGTGATAATTTTGCTTCATGTGATTTTATTATAACTTCATCTCTATCAAGTAGTACGTTGCTTACTACTAATGTTTCGTTTAATTTATCTGTATTTAATACGTCTATTGATAATGTTCTTACTTCACTTACTTTTGGATAAATAACAACTGTTACTTCTGAAGGATTTATTATGTAGTCAAGATTATTTACAGGGTTGTTATATTTTATGTTTACTTTGTGAGTTCCAACTCCATAATCACTTAAATCAAGAGTTAATTTATGCTCTCCAAGCTGTTCGGCTAAATATAAGTCCATTTTTCTACCCATTAATACTATATCAACATCTTCTGGTAATCCTTCTACTACATACGCTTCATCATTATATTCAACATCCACGATTTGATTTTCTAATACTATAGACTCTGATGAGATTAGATTTATTACTCTATTGTCTATTAATACAAATGTTGTAAATGCTAGTATCAGTGATAGATATAATAATGTGTTTGGTCTATTTAAAAACTTTTCAAATGTTCCACTTTTAATATTTAATTTATCAGTAATTGTATAAGCTAATTTACTGAATGGCGTTATTATGATCTTGTCAATAATATTGATAAAACCTTTAAAAGCTCTGGTAAATATGTTTGTCTTATTTTTCTTCTGTTTTGTCTTCATTTATCTCACCTTCGCTTTCAATTTCTTCTTCTAGTTCAGCTTCTGCATCATAGAATGTCTCTTTTTTAGGTTGTAATTCATTTATTAGTATCATTCTAGCGTCATCTATTGTTAAGTTGTAATTTAACTCTCCACTTAAACCTATGCTTATCCTTCCGGTTTCTTCACTTACCATTATTGCAATAGCATCTGTTATTTCTGATATTCCTAATGCTGCACGATGACGTGTTCCGAGTCTTTTTGATATGTTTGGATTCATACTTGTAGGTAAAACACTTCCCGCACACGTTATTCTGTCGCCTTGTATGATAACTGCTCCATCGTGTAATGGATTATTTGGAAAGAATATTGATATTAATAGTTCTGCACTTATATCTGCATATAACTTTTGTGCTGGTTCTATATATTGCTGTAAACTATAATCTCTTTCTATTATCATTAATGCACCAATTCTATTTTTCTTAAAATATTCAACTGCTTGCATTATTTCATAAACCACTTTTTCTCTTTCGTCTACAGTTAATACTTTATGTCGCCCTAGTAATTGGCTTCTACCTAAGTTTTCAAGCACAGTTCTAATTTCTGGTTGAAATATTATTATCAGTGCTAGTGGTCCCCAAGCAATTACATACTCTAGTAAAATTCCTACCGTGTTTAAATGTAACCAATCTGATAATATTTTTAGTACAATTATTATTATTACGCCTTTAAAAATTAAAACTAATTTTACGTTGTTTTTTATTAATTTGAGTATGTAATAAAACATAAACCATACTATAGCAATATCTACAATTTCTGTAAATAAATTATATAAAGTTGATAAACTCATTTTATTTCAACTCCCTTTTCACTATAATTAATTATATAATAAAAAAGATATATTATCTATATCTTTTTATTTGCTTAACATCTTTATTGACGTTCGTTTGTGTCGCTAGAATTTGAATTTATTTCAAAATTCATTGGTTGTTCTTCATTTTTCTCTGGCATTAAAGGTTCATCGTAGAATGATTCTGGTGCAGTTGGTATTACCGGCTCACTTTGCATTTGTATGGGTTCGCCTATAGTTATATTTGAACTTTCAACCGGTTTTACATCTACTTGTTCTGCCGAAGTATTTTGCACTGGTTCAATAGTTGGTGTCTCTGATATTGTTTGTGGTTCTTGTATGTTTTCTAATGGTGTTACTGTTGGTTCTGGTTGAACATTAGCTGTAGGTTCTTGAACAGGTATATCATTAACTTCTAAACCGTTATTAGTTGGTGTGCTTTCTACATTTTCATTTATGCTTTCACCTTTAAACTCTTTGTTTTTCTTTTTCTTTCCTTCAACTATAAATCCAATTAATGCAAATAATAATACTACTGCTGCTACAAAAAACCATATATAATATTCTGATAAAAAATCTAACATTTTATAAGCCTCCTTATTATATTTCAATTTTAACAAATTATTTTTAATTAATCAACTTTTTTATTGTTCGTTATCATTGTATTCTTCTTCGTTTGATTCTATTCCTAGTTCTTTTCCTACTGGTTGTATTTGTATCCATGTATTTCCGTCGTTAACTTCTATCTCTTCTCCGTCCATATATTTGTATACAGTTTGACTGCTTCTACTTGCTTTTTCCCAAGTAATAGGCACTGCATAACCATTAGTTATGTAATAGCCTTCGCCTGACCCAACGTTATCTATATCTTGCCTTCCCGCACTATCTATTGTTCTATTTTTAACTTGGTATACTATTATGTTTTTAGTTGTATACTGCTTTTTAGTTATTGCATCTACATGTGGTTCATCTTCCATACTTCTTAAGTAAACTTTATTTTCTTCATCATATGTGTAATAAGTTGTTTGATAATTAGAATATTCTATGCTTATTTTATCTGCTTTTATAGCGTTTTCTAGTTTATTTAAGTTTACTTCTTCTACTTTATAATTTAGTAATAAATCTTCATCAGTAATATTTCTATATCCTTTTTGTTCTATAACTTCATTTATTTTTTCTATGTTAGTAAATGATGTGTGTTCATATTCTTTGTCTAGTGTTGTATCTCTCCAAAATCCAGCAGCATCATATAAGCCTTCTATGTTATCTATTTCATAATTTTCAATATCACTTAGTGCTTGCGGGCTTCTTCCGTGGTGAACATATATTGCATCGTTTTCCATTGCGTAATCAAGGAAATAATGTCTAGCACTTCTAACAGACCCTATTTTTTCTGTATCTGTATCCTTAAATAAAGCCATTATTCTCGTTATTCCACCTTCAACAATAATTTCATAATTTAAAAATGAATCTTGTAAACCTGCGTGTGGCCATGCATCATGATTGTTATTAATCATTACAGCAATTATTCTTGAGTCGCTATCTTCATCTACTATTTGTAACTTTGGCTCTTCTTTATCTTCAATTATTGGCAGTGTACTAACACCAAAAACTTTATCTAAAATATTATATTTATTGTTTATTAAAGCTAATGTAACGATTATAAATATGATTATTGTTAATGATATAATGATTTTTTTTATTTTCATAACTACCTACTTTCATTAAAAAGTATACATCTTATTTTCAGATTTTTAAAGTTTTTATAAAGTATTTTTGTAAAACGTGTAAATTATTTACTACTTCGAAAATTGTAATAAATAATATAAAAGTCATATTTAATCTATTTATTTTTTGACAATCATCATATATCACTCTTTGTTTTAATAATAATTTAAGTTAAGAAAAAGCAAAAAATTATTACACAGTAATCTAAATAATAAAAATTTAAAAATATCAATATAAAAAACTTCTGTCTTTTTTACAATAACAAAGTTTTAATATCCATCAGTAGTGTAAAGGTCACCACAATTCAAAAATGCTTGTGCTTCATTTTTTGAAAAAATAACTTTACCAGTACAATCTTGATCTCTTAGTTTAATTTCATCAATATAATTATTAGAAACTAAAATATTCAAATTGATTTCGCCATTAAAATATGCAATACCATCAGTAACAGTCTTACTTAAAGTACAAGTTTTAGTGTTATCTATAGGTGTTTTGCAAAAATCTTCCAAATACATTTGAGCAGCATCTTCAATTTCTTCTTCTTGAATCTTCATTGTATTTTCAATACTACTGTCAAGTATTTTAATAGTAGAAGGCACTATAATCACCAATAGAAGTCCAATTAAACCAATAATGACTAATAATTCTACCAACGTAAAACCTTTTTTCATAAGTTTATCCTCATATAATCAATCATATAGAAATTATTACCTATTTGATCGATTCTTTCTATTTTTATTTTTGAGTTATTATAACTCTTGTCCTCCTATAAATTATTATCATTAACTACAGTATAATCAAAAGAAGGAACAACAATACATGGCAAATTATTTATATTACAATATATACCATAATTACCATTACAATCGTATTCAAAATTATCTAGTTCTTGAATATTGCTAGCTTCAATATCACTTATTTTAACAGGATTTCCACTTAGTAATAACTGATATTTATCATTTACAACATAAAACTTAATAATTTCTCCGTCACTTAATTCTATATCATAAGCTATATCATTGGATTTAGAAATCCTTAACTTTTTAACATAACTTGCTTCACTATCACAATATCTGTCTACTTTTATTGATTCTTCAAGGAAATCACTATTATAACTAGTTTCAACATTTCTATAAATAGTTTTTGCTTCATCAAGGAACGCGTTAAGTCGCGCATCATAATATACTTTAATAATATTGGGCACAGCTAAAATAGCAACTATTGCTATAATTGCTATTGTAGAAATCAATTCAACTAAAGTAAATCCATTTTTAGATCCGTTAACAAAGCCCATTTTTTATTCTCCTATTTACGGTTTTATAATAACATTAATATAACCAAAAATCAATTATTATCATTTATTAAGTTCTTCGTAAACAAATTCATTATAAGTTCGTATTTATCATCATCTATACTTTTAACTACTGTTCTACCATCTTTTTCGTATTCTTCAAGTATAGAATAATCACTTTCATTTACTAAAGAATTAACATACAAATATTCTTTTCCTTCATAATTCAATCTAGAGACAATTAAAAAGTCTTCATTATCTAGTTTTATAACTTCTTCATAATCTTTCATTAATTAACACCCATCCCTTTAATTTCTTCTTTACCTAACATTTCAGTGAGTTCTTCAAATGTATACAGCGAATCAATACTATTAGGATCTTTACCAATAGAAGCAAGTCTCTCCATTTGAGTATAAATTGTCTCATAATAACCTTTGTCTATATTGCTTCTCAAATATCTATTAAATCCATTATAATAGTCAACTATCGCGCCTACTTTTCTACCATCCTCTGTAATGCTCAAATTTTCTGGATCAGTGTAATCAAAAGGCATAGGGCCCTCATTAAACCAGCCATCATTTACTTCTCTTTTTATTTGAGAATCAAGAAAATAACCTTCATCACTTACATTATAATAACCAAACCATTCAGCCAAAGTATAATTATCCGCTTCATTTTGAACGTAAACTGTAATTATTGGAGCCACTTCGTCATATAAAGCCTTTGTGCCAACACCTAAGCCTAAACTAACGCTTATAATAAACACAAGCGCCCTTGCCCTAGTCTTATAAAACTTCCTCGTTTTCTTTTGTTTTGAAATTTTTTCTGTTTGCTCATCAAAACGTCTTCTTTTTCTGCTACTATTTGCAATATCTAACATCTTTCTGTCAATATCACGTATTTGTTTTTCTTTTTGTAGTTTACGTGTAAATTTATAATAAAGTTCAAATTCATCGTTTTTCATACATACCACCTATCCTTAATTTAATTTTAACAAATAAAAGATATTTAATCAAATATTCTTTACACATTTTACGTAACAGAGAATAATCAAAATAATTTGACAAATAATAAAAAATAGTATATTATTTTTAGTAGCAATGGAGTAGTACTCAAGAGGCTGAAGAGGCGCCCCTGCTAAGGGTGTAGGTCGGGAAACTGGCGCGGAGGTTCAAATCCTCTCTACTCCGCCAAAAAAAAACAAAGTCGTTTGAAGCGACTTTTTTTATTTACATTTCTTTTCGAATCTCTAATATTTCTGTTTTTATTTCTTCACTAACTAAATCAGATAAATTAACGTTTACTCCATTATTAATGTCAAACACATAATTATTTTCTAATTTACCATCGTTATAATCTTTAACAACTTTAGATAAGCCATAAGTAAAATCTCTTTCAAAACAAGCAAGCATATTGTCAGACTCATTCATACAGTCACTAATTACAAACTTATCGTTTTCTGAAGCACTTTTACTTACACCACTACTACTATTGTTAACATTTTCAAAAATAACATCAACACCAGCATTATACATATCAGTTGCAATATTGTATGAAAGTACTTCATCAGTTACTTCTTCGCTCTTATCTTGATAATACCCGTTTACATAATATTCTTTGCCCATATAGTCTACACTAATAGTTACTTTACTATTAGATTCTAGTGCTCCATCAGTGTAACCAGTCAAAAACTCTTTATCAATTTCTTCGTCAGTTCCAATAAAACCAATTTTATTAGACTGAGTAGTTTTTCCAGCTACATAACCCATCAAATATCCAGCATTATAATCATTATATTTTACACCAACCAAATTATCTAATTCTTCTTCGTAATTAGCCCCCAAAGTTATAAAAACAACACCATTATAATTTTCAGCAAACATTTTCATTTCTTTAGAAGAAGCATAAGCTACTATTAAACTCGCTTTAACTTTATCAATCGCATAATTAATTCTCTCATTAAAAGTAAGACCATCAAAATCAACTTCATCAACACTTATACCTTCAACTTCACTAACTTGATCAAACAAGTAATCCAAATAAACATCTTCCGTTGTATGTGTAACATCAGCAACAACAACTAACTTTTCCCTATTTATATACAAGTACAATATAACAATAAGCAACAAAACAACACCTAATACAATCCAAACTTTCTTATTTTTCATAACTACTCTCCCTTTTCTAAAACCTTATTCAATATTTCGTTCATAATATATATTTTATCTTCTTTTATTTTTAAGAAGTCATTTTCTAATACCAAATAACCTTTTTTAATCAAATAAGTAACATTAAACTCTTCTTGTATATTAACTTTAAACTTATCAAAAAAATCTTTTATATTAATTCCATTTAATTTTCTAAAACCTAAAATTATCTCATTTTCCATATCTTCTCTTTTTGAAACAATAAACTCTTTTAATCTATATTTACCAGCTAAATAATCATTAAAACTACGAGTATTTTCATATCTTAAAGACGAAACATAACCATGCGCGCCTAAGCCAAAACCATAATACTCACTATTATTCCAATAATTTAGGTTATGTACACTTTCAAAACCCGGTTTAGCAAAATTACTAACTTCATAATGCCTATACCCTTTTTTCTTTAAAACTTTGCAAATATGCTTGTACATCTTATAATCAAGTTCCTCTTTAATAGGAGTAATACCTTTATAACTAAGTACTGTATTATCTTCAATTATCAAAGAATAAGTACTGATATGAGGGACATCAAGTTTAACAAACTCTCTTAAATCATATAAAAACATTCCATAATTTTCAATCGGAAGAGCAAACATAAAATCAACATTTATATTATCAAAGTATTTTTTACACAATTTTATATTATCTTTAATACTCTTCTTATCATGTTTTCTATTCATAAACTTAAGACAGACATCGTTAAAACTTTGAATTCCAACACTTACCCTATTAACTCCATTATTTTTTAAAAACAAAAGTAAATCTTCAGAAATATCATCTACATTAAGTTCAAAAGTGATTTCACAATGATTACTTTTTTTAAAAACATTAATTATATCAAAAAGCATAACAAGGTCATCTTTATCTAAACTAGATGGTGTACCTCCTCCAATATATATTGATTTAACAACATCGTTATCATAAAACTCTTTAATTTCCATAGCCAACTTTTTCAAATATTCTTTTGACCAAGAAGAAACATATAGAAACTTACAAAAGTCACAATAAGAGCAAATACTTTTACAAAATGGAATATGAATATAAACGCCTTTCATAACCACACCATCCTAGGTAAATTATATCATGTATTATTAAAGATGTAAATTAACAGAAATCACACCTTTTAGTAAACAATTATATGTAGATTTTAACTATTCAATAGTCATAAAAATAGCAATTATTCAGTTATCAAATAATTGCTTTAACTCACTAGAACAATAAATATTTATATATTTTAACCTCTCTTTATCACTTAAAACATGACTATTATTTTTAAACATTTCTTTTAATTTTTTATAATCTCCGTTAATACTCTCATGACTAGCAACAATCATATCCATTTTTGATACATTTGTAAGATCTAAATATATTCCATTTATTTTAGCAAGTGATTCTATAAATATTCTTTGACTCCTACCATTACCCTCACGAAAAGGATGTAAAGCATTAATATCTGCAAATAAATCCACTAATTTATCTAATGTAGTTTCATTATCATAATCTATAAAATATTGCTCGCTTTTTAATTTTCTAAATACATCGTTACCAAATGTTTCAATATGTTCAGCCAAACAAAACAAATCTTGTTTAGCAATATTACAATTTCTTATATTTACTGCCCATTCATAAATATCTTAAAATAAATATTTATGAATTTCTCTTAGATATTTAAAATCAAAATTACCTTTTAAAGGGTTTTCGTTTAACTCATACGTTCTTAAAGATACAAGTTCTCTCTCTGCATTAAATAAATCCTCATCATTTGTAATATTTAATTTGTTAATTAAAACATCCGAACCTTTATAACAATAATTAGAGGTTATTTCATAAGTATATTTATATTTATTATTCATAAATTCCTCTATACTTTTCTATAATCTTTTTTCGTTCTATTTCTGTTGTTGATTTACCTATTATACAATTATAAAGTTTTTGTTTTAATTCTCTGGTTAATGGCATACCTTCTTGTGCCATAGCGCCATTAACTTTTCTTATTTTATCTTGAATTTCTTTTTCATTTTGTCGTTTATTATTCATTATAATCACTCACTTATCACTTGCTTTTATATATTTATTATACCATGCATACTTTGAGATGTAAATTAACGAAAAAATATAAAGTATCAATAATTAGTTATCTTTAGTAACAGTCATAAATGCATTTATTAAATCCAAACTAGTTTTAGCTTTTTCTACTTTGTCTTTGAAGCGTAACCCATATCTTTCTTTCATTTCTTCTATCATAACATCTACATTATTAGCGTTTCTATTTAATAACTTATACCAGTTACTATTTTCTCTAATGTATCTCAAACTATTCTTATCAGAATATATTTTATCATAAACATACTTTTTCATTAATCATCAAAAAACCTATTAATAGGTTCAACTCTCCTTTTCTTGTTAATTTTCTCTTCATTAGTTTTTTCATCTTTTTTAAAAGTATTAGTCAAGTCTTCAATAAAACTAACTGCTTTACCTAAACCATTTAAGTTTTCTTGCAAAACATCAATATTAATATTTTTAAGACTATCAATTATATCTTTAACACCTATATTACTTGTAAAGTTCTCAATTTTATTAACCTTTCTATATTGATCAAACAGTTTGGACTCACTCCCATATAAATCATATATTTGAAATAATTCTTGCCAAGTAGTCTTACCATTTTTAACACTAGTAGCAAATTCAGGATTTAATCTAACGAACTCTTTAAACATCTCCTTTTTTGACATAAAAAACCACCTACTATATTTTATGTAGGTGGTTTACAAAAATACTATATTTTAAACTCATCAAAGAAGTCACTCATAGTCATTGGTTCTATTATTCGCTCTTTAGTTTCTACCTTTTCTTCTTCATTTGATACTGTTTTAGTAATATCTTTTAATTTACTTACTACAAAAACTTCAGATATATTTTTATTAGTTATATTACTACCAGTACTTAATTTATCCATAATACTTATTTCACTTGCTTTAATATACTGTATACTACCATTAAGTAATCCAAATAATGTTTTACTATTAGATAGATAAGCACTGATAACTAAGTAAGTTTTAGACTTAGGACTTTTAATAATAGACATGCCTTTTTTGGCCCTGGTAACTTTAGATATATCACTGAGTTTAATTCTTTTAGCAGTTTTATTATCAGTAAATATAGTTAAATGTTCATCATCATAAACATTCTGACCATTAACTACAGCATCCCCATCATTTAATTTTATTCCTTTAACACCACTTGCTTTTAAACCAGTAACAGGTATTTCGCTCGAATCAAATTTAAGACACATTCCATTTTTAGTAACAATTACATATTCTTCTCCATCTTTTACTGACACATTAACTAATTCATCATCATCTTTTAACTTAATCGCACTTATAGGTTTAGAATATCTAGAAACCATATAATTTTTTAAAACAGTATTCTTTACCATACCATTTCTAGTAACGAAAGTAATAATAGTATCATCAAAATTATGAACACCAATACTTCTAACAATTCTTTCCCCATCACTAATACCGACAAAACTACTTATATGATCTTTAAAATCTCTATTCTTACTATCAGGGATATCCCTAACTGGTAAAAAGATATAATTACCCAAATTAGTAAATAACAAAATAGTATCCAAATTATTTATTTTATATATATTTAAAACATAATCTTCTTCCCTTAAATTAAGTTCATCACTTGCATTATATGATTTTATACTTATCTTTTTAACATAACCATTCTTACTAATAACAAATACAAAATCACTTTTATCAACCATAGCAAGTTCATCAATCTTTATTTCAGTTATTTCATCTTTAATTAAAGTTTTCCTTTCTTCGCCAAAGTCCTTCTTAACTTCTCTTAATTCATCTTTAATCAATTTTTTTAAATTATTTTCATCATTTAAAATACTTTTTAAATATTCAATTTCTTCTAATAACTTCTTAAATTCTTCTTTTAAAACAGTAACATCAGTATTAGTAAGTTTATATAGTTGCATCATAACTATAGCTTCTGCTTGTAAATTAGTGAATTCAAACTCTTTTACCAAGTTTAAAATAGCATCAGTTTTATTTTTACTACTTCTAATAACTTTAATAACCTCATCAAGAATATCTAAAGCCCTTATAAATCCTTCAACTATATGCTTTCTAGCTTCTTTATTTTTAAGTTCAAACTCACATCTTTTAGTTACAACGTCTTTTCTATGCGCGATAAACGCATCAAGTATTTCCAAAATACCTAACTGTTTAGGTCTTTTATTAACTATTGCAACCATATTAAAATTATAATTAATTTGCATATCAGTATTTTTAAGTAAATAATTAACAACTAAATCCTTATTAGCCCCACTTTTTAAATCAATAACAATTCTAACATTATCGTTTTTATCAGATTCATCTCTAACTTCACTTATTCCATCAATTCTCTTATCAATTCTAATTTCATCTATCTTTTTAATAATATTAGATTTCAAAGTATCAAAAGGTATTTCAGTAATAACTAATTTCTCTTTTCCTTTTTCTTTAATAAATTCATATTTGCTTTTAACGATTATTTTACCTTTACCAGTTTGATAAGCTTCTACTATGCCACTTTTCCCTTCGACTACGCCACCAGTTGGAAAGTCAGGGCCTTTTACTATATCCAAAATACTATCTAATCTACAATTAGCTGAATCAATTCTTTTTATAGTTGCATCTATTACCTCACTCAAATTATGAGGTGGAATATCAGTTGCATAACCAGCACTTATCCCAGTTGTACCGTTAATTAACAAGTTAGGCATATTCGCAGGAAGCACGGTAGGTTCAAGAAATCTGTCATCAAAGTTTGGTGCCCAAGAAACCGTTTCTTTCTCTAAATCGTTAAGTAATTCTTCACTAATTTTAGATAACCTAGCTTCGGTATAACGATAAGCAGCAGCAGGGTCCCCATCAAGCGAGCCGTTATTACCATGAATACTTATCAAAGGCATTGATTGTTTCCACCACTGGCTCATCCTAACCATTGCTTCATAAACCGAAGAGTCCCCATGAGGATGAAACTTACCTAAAACATCCCCTACTGTGGCTGCACATTTAATGTATGGTTTTTCCCACGTATTGTTAGACAAGTACATTGCATAAAGTATTCTTCTTTGAACAGGTTTTAACCCATCCCTAACATCTGGTATCGCACGCTCCTGAATAATTTCTTTAGCATATTTACCAAAACAATCACCCATTATATCTTCAAGTGCAAAGTCATATATTCTTTTTAATGCTTCATTAGTATCATTTTTCATATATATTAACTCCTATAATCATCTTCTAAAGTAAATTCAACGTTCTCGTTTATCCATTCTTTCCTAGGTTCAACTTTATCACCCATAAGAACATTAACCCTTTTCTCAGCAAGAGCCAAGTCATCGATATTAACTCTAATTAAACTTCTATTATTCGGGTCCATCGTAGTTTCCCATAATTGGTCAGGATTCATCTCACCAAGACCTTTATATCTTTGAATAGTAAACTTGCCTTTATAGCTTTCTCTAAAATCATTTAATTCATCATTACTCATTAAGTATTTTTTCTCTTTACCGTATTTAACTAGATACAAAGGCGGAACAGCAATATAAATCATACCATTTTCAATTAAAGGTCTCATATGCCTATAAAAGAACGTTAAAAGTAAAGTTTGAATATGAGATCCATCAACATCAGCATCGCTCATAATAATTATTTTATTATAATTAGAACTATTAGGATCACAATCACTACCTACACCAGCACCAATCGCATGGATAATCATATTTATTTCTTCATTTTTGAATAACTCACTCGTACTAGCTTTCTCAGCATTAATAACTTTACCTCTTAAAGGCATAATAGCTTGAAAGTTTTTATCGCGACCACTTTTAGCAGTACCACCAGCAGAATTACCTTCAACTAAGAAAAGTTCATTCTTTTTAGAATCTTTACTTTGAGCTGGAGTAAGTTTACCAAGTAGTACCTTTTCTTTCTCTTTTTTACCTTTACCATTTCTAGCTTCTTCACGTGCTTTACGTGCTGCTTCCCTAGCACTTTTACTTTTTAAAGCTTTAGCCATTATCACCCCAGCAGTTTCTTTATTTTCCTCTAAAAAGTAACTTAATTTTTCATACACAATACTCTCAACGACAGTTCTTGCAACAGGAGTACCAAGTTTACCTTTAGTCTGGCCTTCAAACTGTAGTAAAACTTCTGGAATCTTTAAACTTATAATTGCACTTATACCTTCTCTAGTATCACTACCTTCTAAACTAGTTTTACTCAAACTATATTTTTTAATATATTCATTAAATGCTTTCGTTAAGGCCGTTTTAAAACCAACTTCATGTGTACCACCATCAACAGTTTTAACATTATTAACAAAAGAAATAATTTGTTCATTATACCCATCAGTGTATTGCATAGCAACATCTACTTCAATATTATTTTTATTCCCGTGAATTTCTATAATTTTATGCAAAGTCTTCTTTTCTTCATTTAAGTATTCAATATATGATACTAGTCCATTATCATAATGAAAAACACTTTCTTTTTCATCTTCTTCATCAATCACAGTAATAGTTAAACCACTAATTAAAAAAGCACTTTCTTGCATTCTTTCACAAATAGTAGTGTAACTAAAATTACAATTTTTAAAAATATTCACGTCAGGTTTAAACGTAACAGTAGTACCAGTTTCCCTTGTCGTTCCGATTTTTCTTAAAGGCTCATCAACTTTACCACCATCTTTAAAAGTTATCTCGTAGATGCATTTATCACGCCTTATTTCTACTTTCATCCATTCACTAAGCGCGTTTACAACGCTTGCGCCCACACCATGTAAGCCTCCACTTACTTTATATCCATCAGTTTCAAACTTACCACCAGCATGGAGCACAGTATAAATAACCTCAGGTGTACTTCTTCCACTTTCATGCATACCAGCAGGCACACCACGTCCTTCATCTTTAACAGTAATACTTCCATCTTTATTTATTTTAACTAATATATTTTTACCAAAGCCATTAATAACTTCATCAATCGCATTATCAACGATTTCCCAAACTAAATGATGTAGTCCTCTTTTATCAGTACTACCGATGTACATACCAGGTCTTTTTCTAACAGCTTCTAACCCTTCTAATATTTTTATTGATTTATCATCATACGCCATACTCTCACCATATTCATTTTACAACAAAAAAAATAGTGTGTAAAGTTACGAGAAAACTATAAATCCACTATTTCTATCTTTTCTTCATCTATAAACTTAGCTTTGTTAACCTCTTCAATATCCTTTGCTTTAACAGGTTCTACTCTTTTTATAATATCAAGTTTAGCCTCTGGTAATTCACTAGTCACATTATTTATTTTAACTTCTTTAGATTTATAAGTAGGTACAGTTGCATATTGTTTAATTTCTGTTCTAAAAATATTATCAATTTTAGGCTCTTTCGCTTCCTCTTTATTTATCGCATCAATTTCTTCTTGACTTAAAATAGTAGGCATCTCATCACTTACACTAATGAATACTTCTTCTTCAGGTTCCTTATAAATATAATGTCCATGGGCTAGTATGGGTATAAAAATAATAGGTAAAAGAAACATTCCCCACATAAATGCATTACTAACTTTAAAAAGTTTAGCTAATTTATACTCAACAAATATAAGTAAAATAATATTTAAACCAGGTACAAGTAAAGTAAAAAAGTAATATGATGGTATTTCAGCAATTTGTAATAAAACAATTAGATTATAAACCGGCACAAATGCTTCACCTACACTTCTACCTGCCTTTTCAAAAAGTTTCCAACTACTAGCAGTCACAAATATTGATAGAATTAAAGTAAAAAGTGCAAAAAAGCCTAAAAAAATCATAACATTTGCTAATTGGTAAGGAGTTAAAGTAAAAAAATCTCTAATTGCTTCCATAACATACCACCTTTTATTCTATACATAATATTACTATAATTTATTAAATTATTCAATATTTTTAAAAAAGTATTTTACTTTATTATTTAACTATGTTAGAATTAATTTACTGATTTTGTATTATTTTTAAATTAACTATTGCAAAACAAATAAAAATAAGATAAAATAAGGTAGGTTTTTTAAAAGGGCTTGTAGCTCAGCTGGTTAGAGCGTTCGTCTGATAAGCGAAAGGTCGATGGTTCAAGTCCATTCAGGCCCACCATTTTAAATGGCCTGTTGGTGAAATGGTTAACACACACGCCTTTCACGCGTGCATTCACGGGTTCAAATCCCGTACAGGTCACCATT
>CALVVN010000073.1 GCA_944363865.1 uncultured Bacilli bacterium | reverse complement strand
ATTTGGATCATTTTTGAAGTTTGACAAACTTACACTGTGCAATTATGCCCAGATGAGACTTATATGCCGAGAAAACATTAATAAATTAGGCATAAGGTGATACGCTTATGCGGTGGCTGTACATGTATTATGCCAGGTCTACAGACACAAATCACATTATGGGTTAATAATTAATTGATGGAAATTGGAATATACGTAATACTTGTATTATAATTGCACAACTAATCACTCATTTTATGAGTGATTTTTAATGCATTAATATTATTTATTTGGTATAATAACTAATATGAAAAGGTTTAAATATATTTTGAAAAAACTTAAAACATTAGATTACAAGAATATGTTTAAAATTGCTGATAAGATTAAATCTAAAACTGGCAAATTTAAAGTCTTTATTTTGCTAGATATGATATATTGTGCAGTTGTACATGGCAGTGGATATATGGATTATTTTGAATTTGAGTTCTATTTGTTGAATAATAAAGAAAGAAAAACCTATATTACTAGTAATATTAATAATAATATTATAAAAAAATATAACGATCCAAAGTATAATTATATTTTTGATAATAAAGCTGTTTTTAATGACAAGTTTAAAAAATATTTAAAAAGAGATTTTATTAATTTAGAAAGTTCAATGCTAGAAGATTTTTTAAGGTTTACACAGAATAAAAAGAAACTTGTAGTTAAACCACTAAATGAATGTGGTGGCAAAGGCGTAGAAATAATTAATTTGAATAAACATACAAATTACGAAAAACTTTTTAATTTATTAATTAGAAATAAGCAATTTTTGGTAGAAGATTATATTGATCAATGTAAAGAAATGAAGACTTTATATAAAGATAGTGTGAATACCTTACGTATTTTAACTTTTTATAAGAATGGAAAAGTTCATATTTTAAAATCTGTTTTAAAGATTGGAAATGGTGGAACTGTGGACAATTTTAGTAGTGGGGGAATGTATACTTTTGTTAATGATGATGGAGTAGTTTACGTCCCTGCGATTGATGAAGAAGGGAATATTTTTGAAACTCATCCTATTTCTAAAAAGAAAATTGTTGGATTTAATGTTCCTAAGTATGGTGAAGTTAAAGATTTTGTTATTGAATTAGCTAAAGTTGTTCCACAAGTAAAATATGTGGGGTGGGATATTGCAATAACAGTTAATGGACCTGTTGTAGTTGAAGGTAATAATTTTTCTGGTATTTTTCAAGTTAAACCTAGTATTAGCGGTATTAAAACTGGAGATTTACCGAATTATAGAAAATATATGGATGTATAGAGGTGTTATATGAAAATTATTATTGTTGGAATTTGTATTTTGTTTTTGTTCTTATCTTTAATGTCAGGGTTACTTATTTTTAAATATAAAAAGGATGTTAAAAAAACAGAAACATTTATTAACTCTTCTAGTTTAGTATTTTTTATACTACTAATAATATTTTATTTTTTACCTAATTGTCTATCGTTATTAGAAAATGAATTTAATGTTGTTCAATGTTATGCATATTTGTTTTTAATGATTTTACTAGGTATGATGATTTTAAAGTTTATTATGTATTTTATGTCAAACAAAAATAGTGAGTTTAAAAATAGTTTGAATATATCTATTCTTTCTTTACTTATTGTTTTTATAGAAGGCATATATATTTATTCTATAAAAAATAATACAAGTGATTTATTATTTCTAACTGTTAGATATTTAATTTATAATGTTTTGTTAAGTTTATCAATTATTATAAGTTACAGAAAAAGTAAAGTTAATTTAATGTCTTGTGTTAAATATTTATTTATTATCTTAGCTATTTTTATGGTTGGTTTTTTATTATCCTTTAATGGTAATTTTATTTTTAAAGATAATCTTTGGCTTGGCTCTTTAGTTGGGATTGTAATTGGAATGCTTATATATTTGATTACTTATGTCTATATACCTTATTTTAAGCAAGATAATGAATCTAAAATTAAAACATATGCTTTAATTATTACAAGTGTTATAATGGTATTAGTTAATATGTTATAGGTGATTATATGGTAAAAAAAATATTGAAAGATAATCTTATATTTTTAGTGTTACTTATTGTTTTGCTATTACTATCCATCAGCGGCAAAATGTTTTTTTACGATGAGATTTTAAAGTTTGATATTTCAATTAGTGATTTTTTTCAGTTAAACTTAGTAAATGATAATAATACTTCTTTCATGAAAGTTATTACTTTTTTTGGTGATGCGATTGCTTTTATAATTATTATAGTCTGTAGTTTTATTTTTCTTAAAAATAAATCTTATTCGTTTTATATGATGGTTAATTTACTTTGGACTTTTTTGATTAGTGTTATATTTAAAAATATAATTATGAGAGAAAGACCAATGATTTCTTTAATTGAAAAACCTAGTGATTTTTCGTTTCCAAGCGGACACACTATGTGTGCAGTTGCTTTTTATGGTTTTATAATTTATTTGTTAGTAAAGAATGTAAAAAATTACTTTTTAAAATGGTTAATCGTTTTTGCATTTTCAATGTTGATTATTTTTGTTGGAATTAGTAGAATATATTTAAATGTGCATTATTTTACTGATGTAGTAGGTGGTGCTTTGTTAGGATTAATATGTTTATTTATGATGATAAATATTTATAATAAGAATTATAATTAAGTGAGGTGTATTATATGAAGGAAAAAGTTTCGTTAATTTTAAAAGGTATGGTACTAGGAATCTCTTTTATATTGCCTGGAGTTAGTGGCGGTGTTTTATCAGTTATTATGGGGATTTACGATAAATTAATTGAAGCTGTTAGCCATTTTTATGAATCTTGGTCAAATTTTAAGAAGTATTTTAAGTTTTTATTTTTTCTTGGAATAGGTGGTTTAATATCTGTTTTAATTTTGACAAACGTAATTGAAGTCGCTTTGGCAAAGTTTCCTGTATTTACTATTTTAATGTTTGTTGGATTAATTGTTGGTGGTGTACCACAATTATTTAGTAAAATTAAGAAAGATATTAATTTAGGAAACATATGTCTATTATTTATTGGAATTATATTACTACTAATTATGTCTATAACTACTTCTGGTGCGGGTAATCAAGTAATCGATACAAGTTTTGTAAGTTTACTAAAAATGTTTGGAATAGGTGTTTTATCTTCTGCTGCTATTGTTATTCCTGGAATCAGTGGCTCGTTTTTATTGATGATATTAGGTTATTATGAACCTTTACTTAGAGTTATTAATGAAATTACTTCTTTTACTAATTTATTTAATAATATTATTGTTATGATTCCATTAGGATTAGGATTAGTTATAGGTGGTGTTGTGATTGCAAAAATAATTGATTTTTGTCTGAATAAATATGCAGTAAAAACTTATTTTGTTATTAATGGTTTTGTATTAGCATCAATTTTAGAAATGTTTTTAAGTGTTTTTGAGTATTCTTTTAGTATTTATGAAATGGTTTTTGGATTGATAATTATGGTCTTAAGTGCATTTATAGTATACAGATTTTTTGAAAAATAGTTTTATTTTTTTGAAAAATGTGTTATTATAATCTTACTGCAGGCGTAGTACAACGGCTAGTACGCGGCCTTGCCAAGGCTGAGACGTGGGTTCGATTCCCATCGCTTGCTCCATTTGAATACAACTTACGGACTAATTAAAGTTCGTAAGTTTTTATTTTGTATAAACTATAATGTTATCATTTTGGCTATTATTGCATTATTTGAAAAAGGACAACAAAGCACTTTATATTGCTATCTTAATGAAAAGTGAATTAACGAACTATCTTGTTTCAGTTAGTGATTAATGCAAAAATAGATTAAATAATTTAATGGAACAATTGAAAAAATCAAATAAATTACTTTCTGAAAAAAGTAAGGAAATTAATCAATTAGAATGGGGAAGATTAATAAATAACTATAAAAATATAGAAGAAAAAAATTATTTTAAATGAATTAATTTATAATAAAAATGTGTAAGTACAAACTATAATATTTGTGCTAGCCAGCACTGAAAAATTGCTCTCGCATGTTTTAATTTATGGGTATCCCCAAACTTAATAGAAAGGACAAATTTTTATGAGAACCAGGAATATCTACTATTATCAAATAGTAAAATTTATAAAAAAGATAATTAATAATTTGAATATATTAGTTAATGAAAAAATCAATGACAGATAGCATTGATTTTAATTTATTTTATTAAACCTTTTTTTAAGCAATAAGGAACAACTTCATTTTTTAAAGTATTAGATAAAATTTCATTACCATCTGTTGAATCATACCATTTGAAATTTTCTATTTCTTCAGATGAATTAAGTTTTCCCTCTAAATAGCCATTATATTTAAAAACATAAAAATGAATTGGTGTTTTTCCATCACTAGTTGCTATCTCGTCAAATTCCATTACTAATTCAATTAAATTACTATCAAATATTGCTTCATTACCTAGTTCTTCATGACATTCTCTAATAGCCGCTTCTAATGGTGTTTCTCCATCTTCAACTTTTCCTCCAATCATTTGATATGTAGGTCTTTTTCTAGGTTTATCAATTAATAATTTTTTATCTTTAAAAAACATTGTACCAACAACATTCATAATTAACTAACATTCCTTTCTATCGTCCTTTCAGTCCTCTGAAAGGCACAAATCGATTTGAAAAATTTGACATTACGCTATTTTAGTTTATAATAACAACTCGTTGCAGGTACACTACAGAGCACGGCGAGGTGAGTGGTGTTAAAGTATAACTTTAAACCCGTATAATTATATGTGTCGATTATTCCTGGTGTACAAATGAGTGTTGCCGATAACAGTTTTTACTGTCGAGCACGTAACCTTATCTATGTTAAAACATTAATCGTTTTTAGTTTAGGAATTTTCAGTCAATGCCT
>CALVVN010000072.1 GCA_944363865.1 uncultured Bacilli bacterium | reverse complement strand
ATTATTCTTCCTCTACCATAAGCATCAGGTAGTCCAGTCAATAATCCTGCACTTCTTGCTCTTTTAATTTCTTCAGTATAAGCATCAAATACACCATCGTTATGAGATTTTCTAAATTCTTTAAAATTTTTATCTATTGTTTCATCTAATTTGTATCCATATGCATCTAAAGAACTATGTGCCATTCTGATACCACCATATAAATTCACAATTCTTTTTAGTGGCTTATCAGTTTGTAATCCTACGATTATTTCATTTTCCTTATCAATATAACCAGGTTTAAAATTATCAATTCCAGAAATTATTTTAGTTTCAACATCTAATATTCCATTTTTTAATTCTTTTTTAGTAAGTTTATTAATTTTATCTAAAATTATTTTTGTTTTTTTAGATATACCTTTTAAAAATGATTCATCACCTGTATATTCTGTATAATTATTTAATATAAAATCTTCTACATTAATTTCATTTTTCCATTTTTCGCCTTTGAATCCATTCCAAGCATTCATTTTTCTACCTCCATCTTGCATATATAAGTATATCATATTTTTATTAAATCTTAACAATTTTTTAATATTTTTATTTTTACTTGTCATGTATAAATTTAAAAGATAAAAATTGAAATTTATAAAAAAACTATTCATAATTGAGTTCGATTAAATTTTATACTGTACTTTAAAGAAAAAAGTAAAATAACTTCTAAAATTTGTTTCTATGTGAATTATTTTTAGTCAATGATAATATTCTGTTCATAACATCTTCTGAAGTATAATTATCATATTTTGGCGCTCTATTAATTTCTGGAATATCAAATAAATCCCAGTATTTTAATTTAATATGATATGTGGCTACGCCTTCTGGTGTATTTATACCTGCAATAAAATCACCTTCATACATCGGATCATTTTCCTCATCAAAATGCTTTTTTGCCTTCCACGATAATTCTGGAAAGATATTACAAATCACACAAAACAAAACAAATCTCTCATTATATATTTCTCTAAATGTATGGTGACCATCGCTAATATCTTTTGATGATAAAATACCCATCTCACTATATTTTTTTATTAATTCATTTATTTCTACAGTCTTATCCATATAAACCACCTATGCTATTACAAATAATATAAAATTAAATTTGTCAATCTGTAAGTATGTTTTCTAAATTGGAAAATTTAATTTATATAAACAGTTTATCATAATTTTATACAAATAAAAACCCCAACCACAAAAGTTCGAGTAACTATCAATCTGGTGCGAGTGTCGTAGATATCTACAACTCTTGCATAGCACGAATGATATAAATATCACTCATATAAATAATTATAACACATTTATCTAATTTTTGATTAAATTTTATGTAAGTAGAATCAATTAACAATTCCTAATGATATAGTTAATATTCCTAATACTATATGGCTTAAACAAACGCCACTTAAATTATAATCTTTTCGATATAATAAATACCAAATAACCCCCATAGTAAATGTTAATATACAAGTTAGCATATCTTTATAAATTATATGAACAAATGAATAACATAAACTTGATAATACAACCCATAAATATTTATGTTTATTTTTCTTCTCGAAAAAACCAAATACTCCTCTATATAAAAACTCTTGTATAGGGCAAGATATAAAAATATAAAATATATAGAATAATAATGTTTCATCGGGATTATATTTATTTATTCCTAATATTCTAGATACTAAAATTAGTACAACAAATATTAATATTAATGGGATATTTCTTTTTAAGGATATAATAATATTTTTATTAATACCCAAATCTTTGTTATTCACTTTAAACAATTTAAAGATAAAATAGATTATAATTCCTAAACTAGTTAGTATATAAAATTTTATATTATAAAAATTATTATTAAAAAATATTAATATTGGAGTTAAAATATAGATTATCATTATAATTGCAAATAACACCTTGTTTTTCATATACTATATCTCCACACAGTTATTGATTTTTTTCTTTAATTCACTTAAATTTTTTGATAAAGAAATTATCTCAGAATTTATTTCTTCTAATTCATTGTTAACTATTACATAATTTTTTATAGAAATATTTTCAATATTCATCATCTTTTTTAATTCATCTTGTATGTAATGCATCTGTATACAATGTGGTGATTTATCAACAGATGCAAAAATAATTTTATGAATTTTATTTATTCTTAACATTCCTCCAATTTTAGTAATAGCCATATTAATATGGGTTTCTTCAAGACATAATTCATAAATATTATTTGAAAGTAATTTCAACTTTTCAAATCCTTTTGGTTGCATATATTTTAAACAACTACCAACAATAATTATTGTATCATTAACATCATATATATTTGTTTTCATAACATCTTTCATACTCTTACCACTCCATTAAAGTTTCTTTCTATTTATAATTATACTATAAAATTGGCTATTAGTCATTAATTTATAATAAAAAAGAAAAATAGGTTATATCAAATTTCCATATCAAAATCATCTTTTTCTTTATTATCATGCTCTTTGGCAAACTTATAATCATCTCGAATATCTTCTATTGTTTCATCACTAAATATTCCATGTTCATAAAGTTCTTTAGAAAAATGCATATAATCTTCTCGATCTTTTTCCTTTCCAAAAATTTGTTTTTTGATAAAACTTACCAATTTACTAAATAAATTTTCAAAATAATTGATTGTCTGTTTTAATCTAGAATTTTCTTCTTTTAAAGCTTCTATTTCATCTTCTTGTTTATCAACTTTCTTTTCTAACGATTTTACTTTGATATTTAAGGCATTATTGTTTTCAGTTAGTATTTTAATCTGTTCTCTATTTTCTTGTAATTCAGTATCAACATTATTAAGTGTTACTGATAACTTTTGCATTTTCTTATATTCATCATTCGTAGTATTTACTTGCTGAAGAAATTTATCAATTTTATCTTTATCACTTTGTTTTAAGACATATTTATCTTTGTGAGTTAGAGTAGTCTTTAAATTATCTACTATTTCTTTGATTTCATTTGAATTATTATCTAACTCTTTTGATTTAATATTAGCTTTTTCTAATCGTTCCTGATTTTTAGATATTTCTTCTTGCATTTCCATATAGCCATCCATATCTTTAACATTAATATCTTTATTTCTACCTTTTTTCTTTGTTTTTAAAATATTATTTAAGCCATATTCTTTATTAAAACTTGCAATACATAGTGTTCTCATTTTATCTTGTAATTCCATTAGTTTTATTTTAGTAAAAACATCACTTTTTCCAACTTGTTTGGACATACCATTTTCACTTTTATATTTTATAGGAACACCTACAATATGCATATGTGGAGAAGTTTCATCATAATGAATAATGGCACTTGCTACTTTAAAATTAGGAAGTAAGTTTTCTAAATCGTTTACTTGCTCTTTGTAGACATTAGACATCTTATGCTTAAAATTATCATCTTTAGTATCCCAATATTTTTTATCTCCGAGTTCAATGATCATTTCACAGGCTAAATCATTTTTAGAATTATCACTAATCTTTTTAAAGTAGTCAACTATTTTTCTATCATCTCTTGTTTGTTTAGAATTATATTCTAACCTTGCTTCTTCAAATTCTTCTTTATATAAATTTTTAACATCATCATATAAAGAAGTAGTACCTCTAACTATTTCAATTAAATGTTCTTTATCATCATATTTGCGATAATTATGTTTATCTACTCTTGATAACCCTCTAGCATTTTGAATTGCATTATTACTTAACGAAGTAGTCCCACTAGCATTAGTTTTTGCTCTTGCTCGTGATACATTTTTTCTATTTTTATCACTACCCAAATGTAGTGAATAGGCAAGTTCTGACATACATAAACCACATCCTTTCTTTCAGCCTATTTTGTTTTTGACAAAATATTTAACCCCCTAGGTATTTTGACGCAAGCATCAAAATTACCTTGTGGGCTAGGGATTCCCTAGAACCTTTTTTGACTTATTCCATAATGTTTTAAAACTTTGTAATAAAACAAAATTACATAAGTCTTATAAAATGCTTTTCCCACTTTCATTGAAACAAGTTTCAACAAAACGTGTTCGCATTTTATTCTTCTTCACATAGTAGTTTCTTTTTAACAGGTTTTACTCCAATTTCAATAGGAACAGATTCTTTCATATAGATAACACTATCATTTGATTTATCTGGTATATAATCAAATGCTGTATTTATATCTTCCATTTGAAATTCATCTTTACCCCTTATATAGATAATTCCATATCTATATTCTTTCATCTTGATATCAGGATCGATTTTATTATAATCTTCCATAGGGAATATTCTAATAATTGCTCTATCATCATGAATAAAATTGAAATAGAAAATTCTGCCTTCTACATAGTAGATTGCTTCTTCAAAACCCACATCATAATATTGCCTTAATCTCATGATGTGCTTTCCTATTTCTTCTTCAGGAAGATAATTACTAAATCTTAAATGTCCTACTAAATTACCAAATAGTGCAGGGGTTTTAACATCAATATAACCCATTTCAAATAATTCATTACAAGGTTTACAAATTGACTCTCTAAAATCAACATTATCTACATAGATATAATCGTTCATTATTCCTAGTTTAATCTCATCAACATAAGACATTACTAAACTTGCTTTTTCTTCTCTTGTGTAATCTTTCCAAGTTTTAGTTTTTTTCTTATAAACACTCGATAATTTGACTTTATTAATATAATCAATATCTCTTTTTAGAA
>CALVVN010000071.1 GCA_944363865.1 uncultured Bacilli bacterium | reverse complement strand
ATAGCATCTGTTTGATAATTAACTTCATAGCCACTTCTTACTTGTTGCTTTAATTGTCTTTTTTGCTTTTTTAATTTCGAACTATCGTTTAAAATAAATTTTAAACCACATAAATATTGCATTAAATCACTATCGAATAAATTATTGTTTAAATTTTCTAAGAAAGCAAGTTTGATATTTCCAAACTTTGATTTTAAAAGTCTATACATTTCTTCATCACTAATATTAAACAAGAATTCATGAAACGTTGCAAAAGTCCCATCTAATTGATACATAGCATCATTTACAGTTAATATATCAACAAATGTATCTTTACTAACTAGCTCTATTTCGCGTTTTGTTTGTTGTTGTCTTTCTACTAACATGTATTTAATTGCCAATAATATTTGTTTCTCTGTCTCTAAATTCTGTTTTTTTATTCTTTTATCAATATTTTCTATTTCTCTCTTGCAGATTTTTCGAAAAAAAGGTGCAGTAAAATCTGCTTCGTTACATAAATGTTTTTCACTGAATAATAAATAATTAGAATCATAATTTGTATCTTTACTATATAAAAAATACGTTTCCATAAGTTGTTGCATATTTACATTTGGAGAAATTAAATAATTATCAACATCAAGACCTCGTTCTTTAATTACCTTATCATCAAAATGTAATAAATCATCATATTTCCAACCAACATTTCTTATTCTTTTTCTTAATTCAACTTCGGCATATTTCCTTAATATATCGCGGTTTTCAGAATTTAAAATTATTAAAATTAAGTTTGATATACTAAGTGTTTTTAAATTTTTTATTTGCATAAAGCCTCCTATAAAAATAATATCATAAATCTAACTATTTTTAATAAAAATTACGTAATAATTAACATTAATTATACATAATTAAATTAATTTTTAATAATTGATAATTTTTATTTTCAAGTGCATATAAAATAATTTAATATAAATTATAAAAATTCAAGAAATAATCAACTACATCAACTTCTGTTATTAAATTCTTAAAATGTAAATGCATTTTCCAAACAAAGAATTTAAATTAAATCTCAAAGTTAAAAATAACTTCTAGTATCTTTTAAATTTTCTAATTTTCTATTTTTTACTAAACTAAATGTTTCCCCAGTTTTAATATCGCATATATTAAAATACAATAATTCAAAAAAATTTTGCAAATTTTTAAACCAAATTCTGTTTTTAACATAATTAGTTGAATTACAAGACTTATTTCAGTTTTTTATAAAAAAACAGAAATTAAAATTAAATTTAGTGATTCAAAAAATTTTATATTTCCTCTTCCATATTTAAAGTTTTTAATATACGATTATTTATAGACATAGCAACACCCTTTGTTTTTTTGGTTTAAATTTATTTTATTAGGGATATACTTGCTATGTCTATTTTTTTGGCATAATAAAAGGTGATAAATAAAAATTCATCACCACTCAATGTTTAAGAACCTATTTTTATATTGCCATAGAAAGGATTTATTTTTGCACAAATTTATTTACATACTCGCGATAATAATGCTTAAATCATCTTATCAACAGACAAAAGAGTAATTAACTCTTTTTGAATATTATAAATATCCTCATATATAAAATCCAACATTTCACTTTCACTTAAAGTACTATCACTTATAGAATCGTAATTTTTAACCATTAAAATACTAGGTATTCCAATATTTTTTTCTGCTATTTTAATTAACTCACCAATTATTAATAATTCATTACTAATTTGATTTCTTTTTTCATTAATACTTAGACTATTAAATGCATTTTTAAATTCTTCATTCATTTTCTACTTATTCCTCCAAGTGATGCATCCTCAACATTTTTTAAATCATTTTGAACTGATAGTTGTTGTTCTCGTAAAATCTTATCTTGTTGTCTTTGATTATCCCTAGCAACAGCAAAATTATGTGAGAAGCTATCAGAAGAAACTCTTTGGACACTATCGTTTAATTCATTAATAGCAGTTGAATAAGAATTATCATTTACTTTTGATGCTTTTCTAATATCACTTAATGCATTCATTTTTTGTGAAACTGCTGTGGTTCTTGTTTCTATATCTTTTTTTGCTATGTCCATATAACCATCAGATGTCATTAGCCTTTGACTAGCTAATCTTTTCACGCTATCACTAACTTTTTTTAAAAAATCGTTATAATCAATTGTATCGTTATTTTGCGTAGTTATTTCTCGCAATCTTGCTTTTCCTTCTGGAGTAACTATAATTTTTTCTAATGCCTTTATATCAAAATTTCCATTTTGAGCACGTTCTATTATTTTACTTAATTCTATTGTGTCACATACATTAAAATAATTTGCGATATCTTTGTATTGTTCAACAATGTTATTTACATTGATACCATTTAAATCATCAGTTATTATTTTTTCTTCAGCTCGTGTTTGTTGTTTTTTTAACCACCATTCATCATTCATTTGACTTTCTCGAATTTTTGCTTGTTGCATATCGAGATATCTTTGTTCTTCTTCAATAGCAGCTTTATGCATTAAATTTTTATATTCTTGCTCAAATTTCATTCTAGCCAAAATTTCATTTCTAGCGATTTCTCTATTTTTTTGCATTAAACTTGAACGAATTTCATTATTATATCCATTCGGATATTTTTCTCTTAATTCTACATTTGTTTTTTGTAATGCAATTTGTTCAACTTGATCATATGCACTACTTAAATAATCATTTATCTCATTTTGTATGTTATCCATAATTCACCTCATATTTCTTTAACTAATAATTATCTAGATTTTTCTTCTATTTGATGCTCTTTTATATTAACTTGTTGTTGGTTAAATTGAGTTTGTCTTTGGAGTTGATCTTGTTGCTTTTGTTTATCTCTTTCTGTTATAAATCTATTATATTTTTCTTCTGCTTCTAATGTAGCAGCCTCAACAAATGTTTTTGAGTTTTCTACCCACGATTTACTTAGATTATTTAAATTATTAATGTAATTAGTATCCATAATACTTGTACTACTAATAGAAACGGGTTGGGAAGGATTTTTACCGCTTAGCAAATCGGTTCTATATTGTTTAGCATCCATCATCAACTTTTGTCCATATTTTTCTGCTTCAGCAATTATTCTAGTTGCTTCTTCGGCACCTTTATGTTTAATTTCTCTAACTATAAAATCTATTTTTTGTTCTACTTCAATTCTTTCTTGTTTGGATTTTTCTATCTGCTTAGCAATTTCTGCATCTCTTGCATCCAAAATAGATTTATTCCATTCGTCTATGGTCATGCCTGATTTTTTAAATTTTTCTTCCCAATCAATTGTTTGTTGATTATTATTTCCATTATTATCAAAAATTTCCATTTTATCCTCCCAATTGATATTGTATCATAAATTTCAATTATTTTTGTTGAATTTTATTAAATTATACGTGATTATAATAATGTTTCTCTTCTTGAAAATCAGTTATAGCTGACATTAAAATATAAGGCTTTAAAAAAGGTAATAGTCGCATTCTCAAAAAAGTATATTGACAAGAATATAAATTATTATTTTCAT
>CALVVN010000070.1 GCA_944363865.1 uncultured Bacilli bacterium | reverse complement strand
ATCTTTTTCATTTTTCCACGACCTTTTTATTTTTCTTATTTTCTTGTTTTACTCTTGATATAGCAAACTCATTATCTCCTACATTTTTTGTTACTGTTGTTCCTGCTGCAATAAATGTATTTTTTCCAATTTCAACTGGTGCAACTAAGTTAGAGTTACATCCAATAAACGCATTATCATTTATTATGGTTTTATGTTTATTTTCTCCATCATAGTTAGCTGTTATTACCCCACAACCTATGTTTACATTCTTTCCAATATTTGCATCTCCGACGTATGACAAATGTGGTATTTTACTTTTATTACCTACCATCGTCTTTTTAAGTTCAACAAATGAACCAATTTTTGTTTGATCACTAATTAAATTATTTTCTCTTATATGTGTATATGGTCCGATTAGATTATCATTTCCTATTTTACTTTTAAATATATGTGATGAATATATCGTGTTATTTTTTCCAATGATGCTATCTTTTATATACGAGCCATTATATATCACTGTGCCTTCATCTATAAATGTAGTACCTTCTATTACTACATTTGGATATATTACTACAGTTTTGCCTAGTTTTACTGTTTTTTCAATATAACAACTCTTTTTATTTATAAACTTCGCCATAAATCCTCCTATATAATTATATCAGATTTTTATATCTAATAGAAAATTTTTAAGTTTTTATTTAAAATATTGCTTATGCCAAACTAGAAACGTATAAATAGTCCATATTTTTCTATAATTATCATGTCTATTATTTTTGTGATCGTCTAGTAATTTAATGATATATTTTTTGTTAAAGAATGTATTATTTAAAAACTCTTCTTTTATTACCTTATAAATATCTTCTTCTTTTAGCCATTCTCTAAGTGGTACAGGAAAACCTAATTTCTTTTTATTAGCAACTTGTGAAGGAATGCTTTTCTTAGCAATTTTTCTAAATAAAATCTTTGTTTTATTTTTATGTACTTTATAATCAGTACTTAAAGTAGTAGCTAAATCAACTATATTTTTATCAGAAAATGGTACCCTTACTTCTAAACTATGAGCCATTGACATCTTATCAGCTTTTAAAAATATATCATTTGCAAACCAAGTGTTAAAATCAATAAACTGCATTTTGCTTATATCATCATATTCTTTACATTTTTCAAATAGAGGTTTTGTAACATCTTTATATGTTCTATTAATCTTTTTATTTAAAAGTTTTTTTATTTCGTTTTCATTAAATATAAATGAATTACCCGTATATCTTTCCTCTAGTTTTTCTCCTCTTCTAATTATAAAGTTAAATCCTTTCATATTTCTAAAAGGTAAGAAAATATTTCTAAGCGCTCTTCTAATGAAGAATGGAACTTTATAATACCAATTTAACTCAGCATTTTCAGCATAAATATTATACCCACCAAATATTTCGTCGGCCCCTTCTCCTGAAAGACATACTTTTACTTTCTTACTAGCAAGTTTACTTAGTAAATATAGCGAAACTGAAGAAGCGTCTGCTAAAGGTTCATCCATATAATATTGTACTTTATCAAATACTTTAAAAAACTCTTTTTTTGTAATTATTTTTCCTTCGTTAACTACTTTCATATGTTTAGCAAACTTTTTTGCATACTCTAGTTCACTTATTTTTTTGTTTTCGTAACCCACAGTAAAAGTTTTGTTAATCTTACTTTTTGACACAATAAATGATGAATCAACGCCACTTGATAAAAAGGCCCCAACTTCAGTGTCACTAATTTGATGATAATCTATTACTTTATCTAACAAGTTTTCTAATTCTTTTTCTTTGTTTATATCGTCTATTTTGTCAAATGTTACTTCATAATACTTCTTTATTTTTATTTTATCATTTTTATAGACTAAATAATGTCCCGGTTTAAGTTTATAAACATTTTTAAAGAATGTCTCATTAGTTGGAGAATATTGAAAAGTTAGATAAATACTTAGTAAATCTTCATTTAATTCTTTTTTAAAATAAGGATTTCCTAAAAATGATTTGATTTCTGATCCAAACAAAAAACAATTATTATTAAAATAATAATAAAATGGTTTAATACCATAGAAATCTCTAGCGCAAAACAAAGATTTATCGTTTAAATCATATATTACAAAGCTAAACATTCCTCTTAATTTATTTAATATTTTTTCTCCGTATTCTTCATAGCCATGTAAAACCACTTCAGTATCGGTATTTGTTTTAAAAATATGCCCCTTTTTAATTAAGTTTTTTCTTAAAGATTGATAATTGTATATTTCTCCATTAAATACTATTAACTTATCTTTTGATTCATTGAAAATTGGTTGGTCACCACTCTCTATATCAATAATAGATAATCTTCTAAATCCAATCGCAATATAATCATCTATGTAATATGTTTCACTATCAGGACCACGATGTTTTATTAAATCTGACATTTTTTTAATTGTTTTTTTCTTATTTTTTTCATTAGTTATAAAACCTACTAACCCGCACATACTTTACACCCCTTTTAAAATGTCTTAAGTTTTATTATACCTAACCATCTATATCATATCACATATATTAATAAAAAAACATATTAATTATATTAAAAAAATGCATAAAAAAACAGTTAAGTTTTTTTAAAATTCTACTTTAACTGCTTCTCTTGATTCTTCATTAGCTTCAAAGAATGGCTCTTTGTTAAACTTAAACATTGAAGCTACAATATTACTTGGAAACATTTCAATTTTGTTATTTAATGTTAAAACTGTATCGTTGTAAAACTGTCTAGCACTAGCTATTTTATCTTCAGTGTCTTTTAAATCTGCTTGTAAACTCATAAAGTTTTGGTTCGCTTTTAAATCTGGGTAAGCTTCACTAAGTGCGAAAAGTTTAGAAACAAAATTAGATAATTGATCATTTGCTTTCATTTCTTCTTCAGGTGTTTTTGCTACATTAAACTTATTTCTTGCTTCAATTACACCTTTTAGAGTTTCTTCTTCATGACTTGCATATCCTTTTACAGTTTCAACTAAATTAGGTATTAAATCAAATCTTCTTTTTAATTGTACATCTATCTGAGCCCATTGATCTTTTACCCTGTTTCTCATTCCAACTAATCCGTTATATGTTGCAATAAAATATAAAACTATTAAAACAACTACAACAACTATACCAATAATCCAATACATTTTATTCCTCCTAATTTTATTATACTACTCATTTCTTAATTTTGCATTATATTTTTCAGTTATTTTACTTATAATATTTTCAAAATCTTTCATGACTTCTTCATCACTTAATGTCCTATCATCACTCTGATATGTTAAACTAAATGCTAAACTTCTATTGTTTTCTGTGTCAAATACATCAAAGACTATAACATTTTTTAATATTTTATCACCGAATTTGTATATATCATTTATTACATCTGCAGATACAACGCTTTTACTAAAGTTAAAACTTACATCTTTTTTTACGCTTGGATATTTACTAGGCGACTTGTATTTAATTTTCGCGCCAATGGAGTTACTCAAACAATCTAATGATATTTCAAACATAAATACGTTTTGTTTTTCAATATTTGGATGTAATTTTCCAATAAAACCTATTTTTTTGTTATCAACTAATATATCTGCTGTTATTCCTTTATGCATAAAGCTAATATTTTCGTTTCGTACAAATCTGATTCTATTTTTATATCCTAAATATTCTAGTAATGAAACTACTACACCTTTTAAATAATAGAAATCTATTTCATTTGTTCTTTGGAAATCACTAACTTCTATTTTACCTTTTGCTAAAGCACATAATTTCATATCTTCTTTGAATTCTTCATTTTCTTTGTAATATACATTACTTATTTCATATATGAACACGTCTTCTACTTTTCTTGATTTATTATAATTTAATACATCAATTAAACTTGGTATTATACTTGTTCTAATATGAGTTCTATCGTTACTTATTGGTTTTAATAATTCTATGTTTTCTTTATCTTCATATTTGTATTTTTCACTATCATTTTTACTTATTAAACTATACGTTCTAGTTTCGCTAAATCCTAAGTTTTGCATAAAAACACTTACATCTTTTCTGTATTTTATTCTTGGAACATACGAACCAGTTTGCATTTTTAAATGTGGTAGTTTTGCTGTTATTTTATCGTAACCAAATAGTCTTCCAACTTCTTCAATTATATCTTCTTTTATGCTAATATCCAATCTTCTTGTAGGTGCAGTAACAAAATATGTTTGATCTTTTGTAACATATTCAAACTTTAATCTATTTAATATGTCTATTACATCATCATGTTCTATTTTTACACCTATTACATTATTTATTTCTTCTAAAGTTACTTTTATTTCATTTTTTTCAAGTTTTATGTTATCTACAAGTTTCTCATCTTTGCTTACTGATGCATCTGCATATTTTTCTAATAAATAGCAAGCTCTTTTTAAAGCAAGTAAAGTATATTCAGGATTTAAACCAACTTCATATCTTAGACTAGCTTCACTCCTTAAATCTAGTTTTATACTTGTCTTTCTTACTTTTAATTTATCAAATATTCCACTTTCAATAATTATGTTTTTTGTAGATTCATCTACATCTGAATTAAGTCCACCCATTACTCCTGCTATACATATTGGATCATTTCCATTTGTAATTACAATATCTTCATTTGTTAAAATTCTTTCTTGTTTATCAAGAGTAATTATTTTTTCGCCGTCATTAGCCATTCTTACTAATATTGTTTTTCCTACCTTATCAGCATCAAAGAAGTGAAGCGGTTGCCCGTATTCTAACATTATATAGTTTGATATATCTACTACATTATTAATAGGTCTCATACCAGCATTAGTTAATCTTTGTTTTATAAATTCAGGACTTTCTTTTATTACTACATTTTTAACTAATTTTGCATAATATTTTAATACATTTTCCGTTTCTACTTTTAGTTCTATATCTGTACTAAAATCACTTTCAGTGTAATTAGTTTCTGGCATTTTAATACTTCTACCTAAAACCGCACTAACTTCATATGCAAACCCTATATGGCTTAGACAATCATTTTTTCTGTTTGGATTTAAATCTAATGTATATATAGTATCTATATTTAGATATTTTTTAGGGTTCTCACCAACAACAGCATCTTCATTAAGTTCATGTATTCCTTCACTATGTTCTTCTAATCCAAGTTCTTCTAGCGAACAAAGCATTCCATCACTCGTTATACCCCTGATGATGCTTTGTTTTATTTGAATTCCATTTGGTAAAATCGCACCTGGTAAACTAACAATAACTTTTATTCCTTTTCTTGCATTAGGTGCTCCACAAATAATTTGTTTAGTCTCATTACCAACACTCACTGTACAAACTTTTAAGTGGTCACTATTTTCATGTTTTATTGCATCTATTACTTCTCCAACAACTATGTTTGTAAAATCAATTTCTCCACTGACTTGTTCAACGTTTACACCAGCATTTGTGATTTGTTCAGCTAAGTCTCTTTTATTTATGTCTTCAATTTTTACATAGTCATTTATCCAGTTAGTACTTATTTTCATTAGTTATCCCTCCTACTAAATTCGTCTGTTCTCAAATCGTTTGTGTATAAAACTCTTATATCACCTATTCCATATTTAAGCATAGTAAGTCTATCTAATCCAAAACCAAATGCAAAACCATTGTATTTTGTTGTATCATAACCGCATCCAGTTAATACGTTTGGATGTACCATTCCAGCACCAGCTACAGTAATCCATCCTGTATTTTTACATAGTTCACAGCCTTTTCCGCCACATCTAAAACAACTTATATCTAGTTCTACGCTTGGCTCAGTAAATGGATAGAAACTTGGTCTAAACCTACTTTCAACATTACCAAATAATCTCTTTACTACTAAATCCATTGTACCTTTTAAATGTGCAAGACTTATGTTTTCATCAACTAATAATCCTTCCATTTGAGTGAATTGATGAGAATGTGATGCGTCATCGTTATCACGCCTATACGTTTTCCCTGGACAAACCACTCTTATTGGAGTTTTATCTTTGTTCGCTAACATTGTTCTTATTTGTACCGGACTTGTTTGACTTCTTAAAAGCATGCTATCTGTGATATAAAATGTGTCTTGTTCATCTCGTGCCGGGTGCCCAATAGGTAGATTTAGCATTTCAAAATTGTATAAATCACATTCAACTTCAGGCCCTTCTACGACAGTAAAACCTAAAGAAATAAAAACTTCTTCTAATTCTAATATTACTTTTTCTATAGGGTTTGGACTTCCAATTTTTCTAAATGTTCCATTTAATGTAATATCTATTTTTTCACTATCTAGTAATGAATTAAGTTTTTCTTCTTCTAATTGTTTCTTTTGGTTATCCAATTTTTCTGTTATTTCTCTTTTTAATTCATTTATTAAACTTCCTAGTTCTTTAACGCTATCTTTACTTACATTTTTTAATTCACTCAATAGTTCAGTTATTTTTCCTTTTTTTCCTAAATAACTAATTCTTACTTTTTCTAACTCATCTAAACTAGTTATATTTAAAGCTTCAAATTCTTTTTTTACTATTTTTAATTGTTCTTTCATTTTTTCCTCCCAAAAAAATAATCTTTAATTCATAAGGACGGACTTATTCCGCGGTACCACCTTATTTCATAAAGATTTATGCTTCTCATTAAAGTTAACGCCTTTTGTACGTCTTTTAATTTGATAGGCTGAATTTCATAAATATAATTTTATTAGTTTGCACCTTCCACTAACTCTCTTTAAAAAATGTATATTTACTACTTAAACCTTTAAAAGTAAGTTAATTATACAATATTTTAAAAACTAATACAATAAATTAAATGAATTTTACTTATAATGAAGTAGTACTTTCTTCATATAAAAATTCTTTATTAGTTTCAAGAAATTCACTTTTAGTAAATAGTATC
>CALVVN010000069.1 GCA_944363865.1 uncultured Bacilli bacterium | reverse complement strand
CTATTGGCATTAGTTCTTCTCTATATTCTTTAGGTTGTTCATTAAAAACTTCAACTGAAGGCATACTTACCACTCTTAAATTAATATTCTTTTTACTTAATTCATCACTTATTTCTATTGCAGTATGAACATCTTCTCCTGTTGAAATAATAATACCACTAAGTCTTCCGACTTCTTTTTTTATTATGTAAGCACCTTTTTCAGTATTAGTTATATCACTAGTTTTTATTTCGGGTAATTTTTCTTTAGTAACAACAATACAGGCAGGCGTGCGATTATTAATTATATAATCCCAACTACCAACTAACTCTTTTACATCAGCCGGTCTAAACACTTTTAAATTAGGTATACTTCTTAACATACCTAGTTGTTCAATAGGTTGATGTGTAGGACCATCTTCACCTACACGAACGGAATCATGTGTAAATATATAAGTAACAGGGATGTTCATCATCGCACTTAATCTTATACCAGGTTTCATATAATCACTGAAAGCCAAGAATGTGCTACCAAAAGGTCTAAGCCCACATAAAGCAAGACCATTTAAAACCGAACTCATAACGTTCTCTCTAACGCCAAAATGAATATTTCTGCCTTTGCAATCATTTATTTTAAAATCATTGCCATGAGTCAGATAAGTTTTTGTAGAAGTCGCGACATCAGCACTACCACCTATTATTAAAGGTGTTAAATTGCCAATAAGATTTAAAAGTTTACCATTAGTAATTCTAAGTTCCTCAGTTTGACTTTCTTCAAAATTAACTTTAATAGTTTTTAAATTAATTCTAAATTCACCAGTTTCAATATATCCAAGCATTTTCTTATTAACACTATCATTTGACATAAAAGCATTATATCTACTAACCCATTCATTATATAAAGGAATACATCTTTTTTCTATTTCATCTCTAAAAGTAGTAGCAGATTCTTTAGAAACATAAAAAGGCACCATGTTAACATTCATTTTATATTTAACAAGTTCGATATCTTTATCGCTAAGCGCTTTACCATGAACTTCACTGGTACCAGCCTTTTCAGTACCAATACCTAAAATAGTTTTAATCTTAATAATACTTGGCCTATCACTAACTTCTTTAGCTTTAGTTATAGCATCATTTATTAAACTATAGTTTTCGCCATCGCTCACTTCTTGAACATGCCAGCCACATGCTTCAAACCTTTTTAAAACATCTTCATTGAAAACTCCTAATGTAGGTCCATCCAATGACACACTATTAGAGTCATATAAAACTATAAGTTTACCTAACTTTAAACTACCAGCCAAACTCATTGCTTCATAACTAAGACCTTCCATCAAGTCCCCGTCCCCAACCAAAACATAAGTGTAATAGTCATAAATATCTTTGCCAATAGTATTTCTCAAATATTCTTCAGCTATAGCTATACCCACACTAGTAGCAAAACCTTCTCCTAGTGGTCCTGTGGTAGTCTCAATGCCTATTTTAGTATTAAATTCAGGATGTCCACTCATTCTACTACCTACTTGTCTAAAAGTTCTAAGTTCGTCTAAATCAATAGGATATCCAGCGAAAAACAAAGTACTATAAAGTAAAGCAGACCCATGTCCGGCACTTAATATAAATCTATCTCTGTTGAGCCAATTACCATCTTCTGGATTAAACTTTAAATGATAACGAAATAAAGTATATATAGTTGGTGCTGCACCTAAACAAATACCAGGATGTCCACTTTTTGCTTCATCAATCATATCAATACTTAAACTTCTAATACCATTTATAATTTTCCTATCAATATTCATAATTACAACTCCTATTATATAAATAAATTATAACATGGAATATTGGATATGTAAATGCAGATACTAATTCGTATGAATTAAAAAGAGTGCAACTCTAATAAAAATAATTCATTTATTTTGGTTTATCGTAAGTAAACTAAAAGTTAATTCTAAGATAAATATCTAGAACACAATAAAAAATAGTTATAGAGTTCTATGCATTATACTTTATTTATATTTTGTTCACATAAAAATTTAATTATGGTATAATTGCAAAAAAAAAGACAAATCAAGTAATATGCCTTGAATTATTATACATTTTATTGTATAATCAATTACGTTAGTGAGTTGACTCCGTAGCTCAGCTGGATAGAGCAACGGCCTTCTAAGCCGTCGGTCGGACGTTCGAATCGTCTCGGAGTCGCCATTTATTAAAAATTAAAAGCGTTTCAAGAAACGCTTTTTTTTAATTTATTATTACATTATCATCTACATAAAATATTACTTCATTTACATCGTAATTATCTTTTACTGATAAACTTATTGAATATTCTACCTCTTCTAATATATTTTGGTTGATGAGTGAATCAAATATTTTATCATTGAAACTTAAATGCATAGTATCTTCAATTATCTCATATTCTTCAAGTTCTGCATTTGCATTTAGGTAACTACTTAAGTTACTTTGATATATAACATTACTTTTTAATTCATCTATTATAATTGTTATTTTTTCTCTTTCATCATTGTTTACTTTAGTTACTGGTATATAATATGTCATATCTCCATTATTTGTAACGTAATATACGGTGGTCTTTGTTGAACCATATAAATTATTAAAATCATAAAACTTATTTACTCCATAACTTCTATCTAAAGGAATTGGTAGTAATTTGTTTGAATTAGGTAATCTTTCCAAAGTTTCTCCATTTACTTTTATGTAAACTTTTTCAATATTGCTTTCATTTGTCAATGTGTAAACTATTGCTTCAATCATTCTTTCCTCGTATTCTTGTGAAATATTTTTTATGTTTTCGCTAAAATTAATAGTTACAATATCTTCTTCTATTTTTAAATCTAGTATTTTAGTTCCTTCTGGAATAATTGGTTTAAATCCATTGGGCACCTCACCTTGCTTTTCTCCATCTATTATCAAAAATTCTATTTTTTCTTTTAAAATATCTATTAATTCTGTTGAATTTAATGGTAATGTAACCATACTTACATAATCGTCTTTATCTACTAAATATACTTCATATGTTTCATCTGGTTCTATGTAAGTAATATTTTTTTCAATTGAAAGTTCGTTACTGCTTGACGGAAATAAGTATATAAGTCCAATAATAAATAGTGCTGAAGTTGTAACTGCAAGTTTTCTTAAACCTAATTTTTTTAACATATGTTCCTCCTATTAATATTATTATTTTATTATAAAAAAAATGACTATTTCCTAGCCATTTTATAATTTTATTTCACCCAATTTAAGTAGTTCTATGACAGCCCCTGCTCTGCCTTTAACACCTAATTTTTGCATTGAATTTGAAATATGATTTCTTACAGTTTTTTCACTAATGTATAGCTGTTGTGCTATTTCTTTAGTTGTTTTATTTTTTATTAGTAATTCAAAAACTTCTTTTTCTCGTTTTGTTAATATATTGTTATTCATTTTTTCCCTCACTTTCTAAGTATGGGTGTATACTTATTCTAAAATATTCTATGTGAATGTGAGGTTTTAGTGAGCATTATAGCCTAGTTAGTTTCAAATTTTATCGTTATGTACATTTTTTCATCAAACTTACTTTGTATTGTTCTCATTATGTCATTTGCTAATTTTGAATCATGCTCGCTTGAATTTACAACCACTTTTATTTGGTCATTGTTTATTTCAACGTAACTTTTGATTTTATATGTATCTAATATGAGCGTTTCTATTTCTTCTTCTTTTCCTATGTTGAGATTTAATAGTTTTAATTCTTCAAACGCATTATTTTTTTCATCTGTTGTAGATGTTTCACTAGTTAATATTGTCTCCAAATCATCCATTTTACTTGCAACTTCTTCATCTCTTTCAACTCTTAATGCTACTAACATATCATTTTCTTCTACATCTATTGTTACCTCGCTGTTTACATTTTCTGTTTTTTCTGTTTTTAATAAGTCATTTGGCATTGTAACATAATATACTCCTAATACTAGTACTAAACTTAATAATGTGACAAACCATAAACTTTGCTTATTTATCATAATAAAATCCTCCGTTTCAATAATATATATTTTTTTTAGAAGATTTTATGAATAATTTAAAAATTATTTATATTTTTATTCTCTTTTATAATTCCAAGCGCAACTTCCATTGCTTCACTACTTAAACATGTAATATCTGGTTTTGTATTATAAAAGTGTTCATAATCAATTTCTCCACGTTCATTGATTGGTGCTTCTATTGGAAAAGTCATATTTATTCCGTGTAAAGAAATAAAATCTTTTTTATTTTTCCCGTTGTATAATTCATTTGATAACACAATGGATATAGGTGTTAAGCCACAGCCTTCGCCTCTTGTAGGTTCACCTATAAGTGTTGCAAAGTTGTTATCTTTTAAACATCTAGCGAATGCTTCAGCCGATGAAAAAACCTTATTATCTACCAATAAATAAATATTATAATTTCTATTATTTTTATTTCCTTTTATAACATAACTATGATTTTCATTGTGATTAGTAAATAAATTTCTAAACATATTATTAGATGTTAAATCTCTATTACTTAAAATTTGAAGTAACATTTTAAAGTATTCGTCTGTTCCACCACCATTACCTCTTATGTCAATAATTATGTCTTCTACTTCGTTTTCTTTTAAGTAACGTTCTATGTCTTTATATACATCCTGTTCGCTTTCTTTTACAAAGTGCTGTCTCGAAAAACTAGGTATTGTTATAACTGCCACACCATCTTTTATTTCAAAACGCGTATTTGATTCCAAATCTTTTTCACGTTTCTGCTCTATTATTTCTTTTGGTAATAGTTCATAGTTAATTATTTCTTCATTAGGTTTAAGTAGTAAATGTCCAGCATCAAGTTTACTTATAAGTTCATCTTCTAAAAAATCTATAAACTCACTATCACTATTTACTGTTTTTATTTTATCTAGTAGTTCGTCTAAATTAATTATTCTAGATTTACCTACGTAATCTAAGTAATACTTTTGACTTTGCATTATTATTTCATAGACACAAATTAGTTTTTCTTCATACGTTTTTAAACTTTTATATTTTTTTTCTAATTCTTGTTTTAACTTTTCTCTATTCATGTGTATATTGTAACATCATTACAAGACTTGAACAACTAAATTACTCCAAAAAATTTTAGCATTGTGCAAACAATTAGATAAGTAGTTATCACCGCGTAACTACACCAACATTATTACAATTTAACGCATTATTTCTAGATTTTTAAAATTTTAGAAATTTCGCGTCTTTTTGTTGTGTATATAATATCATAAAATTTTAATATTAACAAAACTTAGAATATCATTTTTTGAATATTATAGTAAATTTTTTATAAATAAAAAAAGGACATATATTTATGCCCTGCTAGAGTATTTACCATCTCTAGTTGTTATAATAATTTCTTCTCCTTCACTTATAAATAAAGGTACTTTTAATGTATAACCGGTTTCTATCGTTGCGTCTTTTAATGCTCCACTTGTTGTGTTACCTTTTACAGCTTGTTCTGTTTCAGTTACTTTGTATGAGATTTTTTCTGGTAAATCTATACCAATTATTTCTCCTTCGTAATTCATTACTAAAACATTTAAGCCTTCTTTTAAAAATTTTATTTCATTTTCTAATTTATCTTTATGTATTTCAATTTGTTCATATGTACTATTATCCATAAATACATATATATCACCTTGATTATATAAATACTGAAGTTCTGTTTTTGTAACATGCGCTTTTTCTATTTTAATTCCTGCATTAAATGTAACATCGATAGTAGAATTTGACCTTAGATTTTTTAGTTTTGTTCTAACAAATGCACTACCTTTACCAGGTTTAACATGTTGAAATTCAATTACTTGATAAATGTTTCCTTCATGTAATATTGTCATTCCATTTTTAATATCGTTTACATTTATCATTATTAATCAACCTTTCTTTCTTTATGTAGAGTTGTTTTATTGCATTTTTTGCAATATTTATTTATTTCTAATTTTTCTTCAGTGTTTTTTTTGTTCTTACTTGTAACATAACCTATTGTTTTACATTCAGTACATTGTAATGCTACACCTTCTCTATTTTCTTTTTTTGCCATTTTTATCCCTCCTTAAATCATATGTATTATATCACGTTTAATTATTAAATCAAATATTTTTAACACTCTTTGCTCATATTTCTTTTTAAATCTCTTTCTTTAATTGTTTGTCTTTTATCATATAATTTTTTGCCTTTAGCTAATCCTAATATTATTTTTGCTTTTCCTCTTTTAAAATATAATTTTAATGGTACAAGCGTATATTTGTTAAGTGTTATTTCTTTTTCTATTCGCTTTATTTCATTTTTATGTAGCAAAAGTTTTCTTTCTCTTGTTTCTTCATGATTAAAAATATTGCCTTCTTCATATTTTGCAATGTACATATTTATTAGAAATACTTCTCCGTTTTTAATTCTTCCGTAGCAGTCATTGAAATTTGCTGAACCTTTTCTTATGCTCTTTATTTCAGTTCCCTTTAATTCAATACCGCATTCGTATTCGTCTATTATAGTGTAATTAAAACTAGCTTTTCTATTGATTATTTCCATTTTGCACCTTTTTTACCAATGTAAAATCTACTGTTCTTTCTTCTTTATTAGCGCCTATGCATTCTACTCTTACTTTATCTCCTAAGCGAAATGCAACTTTTTTCTTTTTGTCAACATACGCCATTAAATCTTCTCTAAATATGTAGTAATCGTCCAAAGTTTCTAGTTTGACTAGTCCACTTACCATATTATCTGTTTCTACAAAGAACCCGTTTTTTAACATTCCATCTATAATTGCATCGTATTCTTCTCCGATATGTCCTTCCATGTATTCTGCAATTTTCATATCATTTACTTCTCTTTCACAATCATCTGCAATTCTTTCTGTTTCTGAAACGTGATCTGTAATATATGGAAGTGTTTGTTTTAGTACTTCATTAAAAGTGTTATTGCTTTTTTTGAATATTGTTTCTCCAATGATGTAATGTAGTTCTAAATCACTAAATCTACGTATTGGCGAAGTAAAGTGTGTGTAATCCCTACTTGCTATTCCAAAATGTCCTATATTAGCTGTGTCATACACTGCTTTTTGCATACATCTAAGGAGTTGCCTATTTAATGTGACATACGCATCATTATCTTCTAGTTGTTTTAGTATATTTTGTACATCTTTTGGTGTTACGTTGTTATAGTCAATTTTTCCTTGCACTCTGCATCCAAGTACATTTGCAAACTCTAAAAACTCTTTTATTTTTTTTGGTGCAGGTGTTCCGTGTACTCTGTATATTGATGGTACATTGTGATCAGTCATTGTTCTACTTACGCTTTCGTTTGCAACAACCATAAAGTTTTCTATTAATTCTTCTGCTACGTCTTGCACTCTTTTCTTTATATCAGTTACTTTACCATTTTCATCTACAATTAGTTTTACTTCGCTAGATAAAAAGTCTATTTCTCCGCGTCTTCTTTTATTTTCTTTTAATATTAAAGATAATTCATGCATTTTTAATAATGTTTGTTCATATGGTTTGTATTCTTCTTCGCATTCTCCTTTTAATATCTTATTTACACTTTCGTAAGTCATTTTCTTTCTAGATTTTATTATACTTCTAAATAAATCTTTTTTTACTACGTTGCCTTCTTTGTCAATTTCCATTTCTATGCTCATCGCGCATCTATCAACATTAGGATTTAAAGAACAAATTCCATTTGAAAGTTCTATCGGTAACATAGGAATAACTCTATCAGCTAAATATACTGAATTTCCTCTTTCCAACGCCTCTTGTTTTAAAACACTACCTTCTTTTACATAATGACTTACATCTGCAATATGTACTCCTAGTAGATAGTTTCCATTTGGTAATATATCTAAACTGATTGCGTCATCTATATCTTTAGTATCACTTCCATCTATAGTGAATATTATCTTGTCTCGTAAATCTCTTCTGCCTTCAAAATCTTTTGGTAATACTTCCTTTGGCATTTCTCTAGCTTCTTTTAATGCTTCTTCACTAAATTCATAAGGTATGTCAAATTCAGCAACTATTTTTAGTATATCTATATCTGGACTATTTTTATGTCCTACTCTTGATTTGACTTTTGCATACATTATATTTCCAACTTCACTTACAACTTCTAGTTTTACAATTTCGCCATCTAAAAGTCCTACTTCTTCTCCATCATCTAACACTACTGAAAATGGTAAATCGACTAGCATTTTTAACGAATAATTTCCATCATTATCTATTAATACTTCTGCAAGTGCTCCACTTAAACTTCTCTTTATTACTCTTTTTACTTTGCCTTCGTACTTGTCATATCTATTTTTAGTCACTTCGCATATTACAGTGTCACCATCAGCTGCACCTCTAAGGTTTTGCCTATTTATGAATAAGTCTCTCTCAGGTAATAATACGTATCCATTACCAGATTTTGTAATTTCAATTATTCCTTTTTTGAATTTACTTCTTTCAATTGGCATATAGCAATTATTTCTTTTAGATACTATTTTTCCTTCTTTTAATAGTTCATCAATGCTCGCTAATACTGACTCTAAGTCTTCTCGCGTATAATTATCTTTTATAGTTCTCATTATTTTTATTGCATCAATGCTTTTGTTAGATTCTTTTATTACTTGTAATACTTTTTCTTTCAATTTAGACCACCTAGATATATAATAACATAATTTTTTCCTTTTAAAAATAATATGTAAAGAAAAAGACAGTATTTTTTATAATTTCTGTCTTGTTTTTATATGTACTTCTCTTAATTACTCTTCGTATACTTTATTTGGTGAATTCACTATATGTGACCTATATTTGTTCATTTTTATCACCTTTTTCTTATTTCTTCATTCAGTATTTTTGCAGTAAGTCCTGGATTGAATTTACCTTTTGATGCTTTTAAAACTTGGCCGACTAAATAACCAATTATGTTTGTCTTTCCATTTTTATAATCATTTACTGCAGTTTCATTTTCTTCTAATATTTTATTCACTAGTTCAATGATTTCATCTTCATTACTATTTTGTTCAAAACCTTTTTCTTTAATAATTTCTTGTGGCGTTTTGCGTTCTTCTAATACATAAGTAAAAACTTCTTTTGCCTGCTGTGTAGATATTTTTCCGTTTTTTACTGTCAAACATATTTCAGTTAACATTTCAGGTGTCATATATATTTCTTTAATGTTTTTTTCAAGTTTGTTTAAATATCCTAATAATCTTGTTGTAATCCAGTTTGAAGCTTCTTTTGGTTCACAGTTTAAGTTTATGCATTCTTCAAAAAAGTCTGAAATGTCTTTTTCTTTTACTAGCGTTTCGGCATCTTTTGTGCTTAGATTGTACTTTTTTATGTATTTTTCTTTTCGTTCATTTGGTAATTCAGGAATTAATAAACGTATTTCTTCTAACCATTCTTGCTTCACTTTGAATTTTGGTATATTTGGTTCAATAAAATATTTGTAGTCTATTGCATCTACCTTACTTCTCATATAAACTGTTTCTTGTTTTTCGTCATCCCATCTTCTAGTTTGTTGTTCCATTTCATCATATGTCCCAGTTTCTTTTAATTCTATTTGTCTTTGAATTTCATAATTAATCGCATCTTTTACTGCTGAAAATGAGTTTACATTTTTTATTTCTATTTTAGTCCCCCAGTTTTCTTCTTTTGTCTCATCTAAATCTGCATCCATTATGCTTACGTTTACATCGCATCTTATTTGTCCTTTTTTTGAATCGCCTTCACTAATACCTGCGTATTGATAAATGCTTCTCATTGTTTCTAAAAAAGATACTGCTTCTTCTGCATTTCTAAAATCAGGATATGTTACAAGTTCAAGTAACGGAACTCCAGCACGGTTATAATCTATTGTTGAAGTGTTATCTTTGTGATCTAAACTTGCGGCATCTTCTTCTAAATGAATGTTGTTAATTCTAACTCTTTTTGTTTCACCATTTACAAAGTAATCTAAGAATCCATATATTCCTACTGGTGCGGGTTTTGTCTCTTGCGTTATTT
>CALVVN010000068.1 GCA_944363865.1 uncultured Bacilli bacterium | reverse complement strand
TGTTATATCATTTATTAGTCCTCTCCATTTTAAATCTTCATATAATTTCATTTTATCCTCCTTTAAATAATAAAAAAGATAGCACTAAAGGACGAATTTTTCCGTGGTACCACCTTATTTTTTTCTCTTTCACTATAAAGCGTGACCTTTCTATCTCCAAAATTGTAACTTCATAATATTAGTGTGTTAGTTTTCATCAGCCACTAACTTTCTAAAATCACTTATATTACTACTTTTATCTTTTCATAAATAGTTATTTAGTTGTTTTTTTGCTAGTAATTTTTTTAGGTTTAGCCTCAGCATTTTCTAGCTTTACAACTATATCTTTTGCTACTTGTAAAGCTCTTAATCTAACTTCATTAGTCACATCTTGCAATACTGGAGTTCCTTTTTTAACTGCATATTTGTATAATTCTTCTGCTTTCTTTTGTAATTTTTGTGCTTGATCTTTTGCAATATCTAATGCTTTTTCTTTATCAAGAGTTGCTAATTCATCTTTTAACTCATTAACTCTTCTAGTAATTTCTTCTTTAACTTCGTCTTTGTCAATGTTTTTTACATAGTCGAGTACTTCATCCAATTTTGTTTTTAGTTTTGCTCTTGTTACGCTTCCTTTGTCAGGTGCGAATAAAAGCGCTAATCCTGCTCCTAATGCGGCTCCACAAATAAACTTACCTAATCCTCTTTTTTTACTCATCAATTTCACTCTCCTTATTAAACTTTTTAAATATTTTACTTATTGCCGTCGTAATTAACCCCACTATTGTTTCGTTTATTGCCGATACTTTTTCTGTTACACAGTTGACTATATCAAAAACTTCATTTAATGAATCTAATTTTTCATTCACATCTTCAATTACTCTGTCTATTTTGTTCATAGTCACTATTAATTTTATTCCAATTACTATTGCAATTATGAGTAAAATTATTAACAAAAAGTATATTACTATCGGTAGTGTCTGCGCTAAAGCTTCCATTTTTATTCTCCTTCCTTATCTTCATACATTGAATCTATTAAATTAAATAGATCGTGTTCAAGTGTTTTATCATCTGCATCTAATGATAAATTGTTTTCTACTTTTATATCTGCAGATATTTTACCAGTTTCTTCTTGCTTTTGTTCTTCTAGTTCATATTCATCTTTTATTTTTTCTTCTAATTCTCCTACTGAAATATTTGCATTTTCTTCTATTTCTGATAGTAATTGCTCAATACTTTTACCATCATCTTCTACTATATTTTCTTTCACATCTTGGGTTACTTCTTCGCCAAGTTTAGTTAAAGTATTTTCTAGTTCGTCTTCTAATGTTCCATATGCTTTTCTTCTAACATAATCATAATTAAATTCTGATTCACTAGGTCTTTTAGATGTTTCTATTTTTTCTTTAATTTCTTCCTTTGTATAATTTTTATCAAGTATTCCATATACAGGAGAAATAACTGGAGATGGTGTAAATGTTTTTTGTACGTTTCTCTCTTTAGAAATGGATTGATTTACTGTCGGTTTGTGTATTTCGTTTAGTCTTTCAGTAACTCTTTCTGGTCTTTTCGCTGGTTCTCTTCTATCTAAATCAAGTGTGTTTACTCTACTTCTCGTTTGTATTGGTTCATCTTCTTCTTCGTCAATTACAGGAAACTTAAAAGTAGGTTCGCTTTTAAACAATTCTCTTTCACTATATGTGCTTTCTATTTTTTCCTCTTTTTTTTGCACTTGTATTTCTTCAATACGGGGTTTTCTTATATCTTCACTAGTTTGCGCTCGTACTGCAGGTTCTTCTTTTACTTCAACTATTTCTTCATCGTAAAATATATTTTTTAGTTTTCCAATTAAACCCATGTTTTTACACCTCTTTCTAATTAATTATATCTGGGTCAGGTATTGTGTCGTTTTGTTCATATTCTTCATAGTTTTCTAAGTAATCTAAATATGTTTCTTCTTTTTCCTCTGGACCTATTAGTTCAAAGTTTTTCTCATCACTTCCAATTACATTATCATGTACTAAATTAGATATTACAGTATCATTATATCTAATAGATGAAAGTAAAATTGAAGAATATATTACTGAATCAATGATGTCTTCCTCTTTGACTTTCACTTCTATTATAGCATAATTATACATTATTTTAACATAAAAGTAACTATCTTTTTGTATTATGTTTATAAAACCACTTTTGTTATTAATGTTGAACGTCTCTCTTATATATGATTCATCGCTAAAATCATACGCGTTATCTACTTTATTGTAGTAAGCTAAAATATCAACGTATAAATAATATTTATTTTTATTATTTATATATATAAAGTTGTTACCTTCACTATATAACAAACTAAAGTTTCTAGGTTTATAAAATCTATAACCAATTTCGTAGGTATTATATAAATCATTATCTTGATTTAAAACGCTTCTGATTACACTACTTACATTTAAGCTATTAGTATTAATATTTGTGCATCCGGTTATTAGCAATAACGAACATATCAAGATAATTTTTTTAGCATCACTTCACCCACTTTCATAAAAATTATAACAAATATTTTAAAAAAATTAAACTAATTTTATCACTTTTATATAATTTATATTTTTACCTTTTTTTAAAAACTTGTTTTCATATTCTGTTTTAAATTCACTTTTATAATTAGTTGATTTTTTTATTATAATATAACCATTTTTTTTAAAACTTTCTAAACTATAATTATATAATAAATCATTATCGGTTTTTTGTTCTATAATTTTTAAACCTTTAAATATCCTTTTATATTTATTTAGAAATATATCGCTTGTTAATCTTCTCTTTTCATGTCTATTTTTTGGCCATGGATCACTGAAGTTTAAATATAGTTTACTGATTTCTTTTTCAAATATTTTATCTATGCAAATTGCATCAATTAAAATGAATTTGATATTTTTTAAGTTTTTTTGCTCAGCTTTTTTTATAGCAAATATTAAAACACTGGCATATTTTTCAACTCCAATATAATTTATATCTGGGTTTGATATTGCTTTTTGTACTAAAAAGTCCCCTTTCCCTACGCCTATTTCTAATTCTATTTTGTGTTTATTATTGAATATTTTTTTGAACTTTCCTTTGTATTTTTCTGGTTCATTTATTAAATACTGATTTTTAATTACAAATTCTTTAGCGCCTTTTATATTTTTTAATCTCATTTTTGTCCCTCTTGGTTAATTTTAACATTTTTCACATATTTTAACAATAATCATATAATAAGAGTGAAATAATGGAGGTAGTTATGGATAAGCGTGATATGTTTTATTCAAATTATAATGCTGGCGGTTACATCAATCAACCAATGATGAACAATATGGGGCAAGGATTTATTCCAAATCAAATGGTTATGCCAAATATGATGCCTAATCAAATCTATAACCAAAATATGGCTATTCCTAATCAAGTTGAACAAAATTGTAATTATGATTACGAAGAGAGAATCACTAAGTTGGAAAGACAAATTAGAAGTATTGATGCAAGAGTTTCAAAATTAGAACAAATTAAAGAAGAAGATATTACTTATAATACTATTATTTAACCCTTTAGGGGTTTTTTAATTGTATTTTTCAAAATATAAGTTAGTTATGTTTTTAGTTATTTTTTTATTTACACTTGAAGTATATGAGGTTTTTCTATCACTCACATTAGGACTTAATACTACAAATGTTATACCGTCTGCTACGCCTACGAATGACGTGCTTACTGTCTCTGTGTCTATTATTCCATCTAAGTTTGTATCTATAAAGCTTTGTGCAGTTCCTGTTTTTCCAAATGGATTATATTTTAAATCAATGTAACCAGAGCCTGTGCCTCCTCTTTCCATTACCATTGTAAGCCCTTGTTTTACTCTTTCAAAATCTTTTTGTTTAACATTTACACCTCCAACTACGTTTCTCTTTATTTCTTCTATTACTTCGTCATCTTTTTTTATGTAGTTTCCTAGATGCGGTGCAACTCTGGTACCATTATTATAAATTGTGGATATGTACTGAAACATTTGTATAGGAGTATAATTATCATATTGACCTATTGGGAGATCTAATAAACTTGGTATGTATTCATCATTACCTTTAAATCCTGTACTTTCATATGGAAGATCTATTTCAGTTTTAACTCCTAATCCTAATGCACTAAATATTTTTCTGTAAGTATCAAATCCTGTTTTATCTAGTTTTATTGGTGCATTATACTTGTAACTTCCATTTCCTATTTTTATCGCTGTTACAAATTGGTAGTAGTTTGATGAATATTTTAATGCTTCTAAATCGTCAATTAACCCTAAACTTTTCCAAGAACATTTTTCTTCTGCATTTTTAATTTTTATACAGCCATCTATTATCTTATCGCCATATTTTATATTTCCTGTAGAGTAACCCACCAAATGACTAGCCCCTTTTATTGATGAGCCTGGTGTAATTGCATCAGTAACTAAACCTAAAGTATTATCTATAAAATTATATTCTCCGTTATACGTTAACATTTTTCCTATAAATGCATAAATGCTGCCATCATATGCACTACCTATTATTATGTAGTTTTTATTATAGTATGTGGTATTTGGTTCCTTTTTAGTTTTTATCATTTGATTTTCTACTATTTTTTCTATTTCCAGTTGTAAATTAATGTCTATTGTCAAATATAAATCATTTCCACTTTGTTTTTCTGTTACCGTTTCTCTTTTTCCATCACTTGTAATTCTATATGTGTATGGCGTGCCTTTTAAATACTCTTCATATTCTTCTTCTAAGTAACTTATGCCAACTTCATCGTTTATAAAATAGCCTTTTTCTAGGTATGATTCTTTATTTTCTTCTTGAATACTTCCTACACTACCAAATAAACTTCTTAATGTACTACCATATGGGTACACCCTTTCATATTTGTAATCTATATAAATGTTACTTATATCATTTATTTTTTCTATTTCTTCTTCTGTCACATTTATTTCTTTTATTATCTTGTCTTCGTATCTATAACCTTGGTTCATTAGATAATAAATATATGCAGTTTCCTTTTCTAACGCTTCTATATTATCAATTTCTTCTTGTAGTATTTTACTTATAATGAGTTCTTTGTATTCTTGGTTTGTTATCTTTCTATTTTCGTAATTTGTTTTAACGCTTTCACTTAATCTATTAATTAATTCTTTATTTTTGATTATGTATATGTATTCTGTTATTATATCTTCTGTTATTTCGTTATAGTCTACTTCAATGTTTTCTGCTACCGCCTTAGCTAAGTTTACTTCTTCAATATTTGTTAAATTTGTTTTTGTATATTTTATAATAGGTATTTCTTTATTTCCAACTAGTAATATGCCATTTCTGTCATAAATATTTCCTCTTGGAGCTTCACTTCCTTTGTATATTTTGCTAGTTTTTATATATAATAGTTCTTCATAAATCTTTGAATCAATTATCATTATTTTAAATGTATAAACCATGATAAATATAAAAATAATTATCATTATTATTGATATTATATTTATTTTTATCTTGATTAATTTATTATTTGATAAATATTTTTTCATATTATTTAGTATTTCCAAAAATTAATAACATAAACTATATTGGAGGAAATATGAATAAGAATATTATTAAAAAATATGCTTCTAATTTAACTAAAAACGATATTTTATCTTTTGCATACAAAGAAAATATAACATTAAGCGATACTGAAGTTGATATTATTTTTAAAGCAATTCATTTTGACATTGATGTTTTGTTAGATAATCCTATGAGCTACTTAGATGATGTTAAAGGTAAGTTAAGTGATGAAGTATACTCTAAACTTTTAGAGTTTTATGAGAAATATAAAAAGTTCATGATATAAAATCATTGAACTTTTTTTCTTTGATCATTTGTATTTCTATTTTATATGGACTTTTCTCTCCTACAAATGGAGTTTCTAATATTTTTGGTATTTCTTTTAATCTTTCATGATATATTATGTTTACGAGCACTTCAAAACCTATTGTTCCGTATCCTATATTAGCATGTCTATCTTTATGTGAGCCCACGATGTTTTTGCTATCGTTTATGTGTATACATTTTATTTTGTCTAATCCTATTTTCTTATCAAATTCTATTAGAAAGTCATCAAACTTTGTTAAATCATATCCAGCATCATTTATATGACAAGTGTCCAAACATATAAAAACTTTGTCTTTGTATATTACATTATCTAATATTGTTTTTAATTCATCTATGTTTGAACCTACTTCTGTGCCTTTTCCACTCATGAACTCAATGTATATGTTTATGTCTTGATTTTCTTTTAATGCTTCATTTAATCCGTTAGCAACATTTAGTAGTGATTGCTCTTTTGGTACGCTTACATGGCTTCCTGGATGTAACACTAAATTGTTAATTCCTAGTTTTATACATCTATCTATTTCCTGTTTTAAAAAATCTATGTAAAATTGATATTTTCTTTCATCGCTATTATTTGCTAGATTTATTATAAATGGTGCATGTACTATACATTTTTCTTTTTCTATATTATTTTGTAACATTAATTTATGTGCTTGCCTTGTTATTTCTTCGTTTATTGGAAATCTAACTGTACTTTGGTTACTACCAGTATAAAACATAAATACATTTGCATTATTGTTTAAAGATGCTTCTACTACACCCTTTAGTTGTGTATCTTTATTAAAACTCACGTGACTACCTATATATAACATATTACCACCATTTTCATTATACACGTTTTTAGTTGACTTAACTAGTATTTTATGCTAAATTATTAGAGTAATTTAAGGAGGCAAGTATGGCTAAGAATATATCAAATAGAAAAAACAATGTAGCTAATAATAGACCCTTTTCTTTAAAAGCTACTAAGAAAACTCAAAAAGTTAATTTACAAACTGTAAAAGTTAATGGTAAAAAAGTTAGATTATCTACTAAAGAAATAAAAGCTCTTAAAAAGGTTGCATAAAAAAACTGCGTTTGCAGATTTTTTTTATTTTAATAATTCGTTTTCTATGTTTTCTATTCCTTCTATATATTTGACATTTTTTCCGTTAGAAATCTTTATCAATGTAATTCCGTTTATTTTTACATCTTCAACTTTTTGCGCGCTTGGGTTACCTTGTTCTCCAATGTATTTTGTATTAAATCCATCGTTCATATCAATTTGATAGATTGGTAATTTATCTTCTTCACTAGAATATCTATATAAAATACTAGTTAGATATTGATTTGGGTTTTCTGTATATTCATCAAATATTAAGTAGTATTCTTCTTCTGGTCTGTTAAACATTGTGCCCACTGTTGCAGTTTCATAACTTATTGTTATCTCTCCTCTATCTGGTTTTGTATACCCTTCATCAAATACGCCTAAATTGTTCATTAATATTGTAGCGCCCAAAACAATTACTACTATTAGTGCTACACCTATAACAATTTTTATAAAACTTTTTACTTCTGAATCTACTTGTGGTACTTCAACTTTTTTATTTGATTTTTTTACGGTTTTCATTCTTTTTTGTTTTCTATTAGTCATTTTTTATCACCTACTTTTTATTATATCATAATGCTTTTTAAAAACAAATGCTAAGTTCATTTTATTGAGATTATGTTAGATAGTTCTATACTATCGTAGTAACTTATCATAATTTTTTTCTATTAATTATCCCTTAATTCTAAATATATTATTAATCCATTAAGTATACTTTTATAATAACTGTTAACTTTTATCTCTTTTAATATATTTTTTGACTTTTCAAAATATTCATTCATTCTTTGTGTTGCGTATTCTAATGCACCACTTTCTATGAACAACTGTTTTACTTTATTTATTTCTCTTTTACTAAGTTTTTCTTTTCCATAATACTTTAATAATTCTTTTTTGTATTTACCATTTACTGATGTATATAGTATTGTTTGTTTAAATTCTTTTATATCCGATATGGTTGATTTTCCTAATTCTACATCGTTACTAAATATTCCTAAAATATCATCTTTTATTTGAAATGATATTCCAATATTTAATAAGAATTCTTCAAACTTTTCATAAGAGTTTTTTTTCATACCACCTAGTATTAATCCTAGAGTAAATGGGCCGATTAGTGTGTAATAACTTGTTTTTAGTCTATATATATCTAATACATCTTTTTCTGTTGTTGGATTGCCAATTTGATATTGTTCCTTATATGGTAGATATACATCTAATATTTCTCCTTCAATAGTACTTAATACTATTTGATTGTAATATTGGAATAATTCTTTAAAGTTTTTGATATTGCCATAGTTTTGAATTAAATATTCATTAGTTTTATAAAATCCATAGTCTCCAATACAAAGGGCTAACGAATTTGCTATATGCTTACTTGAATTATCAGTATTGTTAAATTCTTCTAAATATTGGTTATGTATAGTCAACATTCCTCTTCTTAAAACTGCATTATCTATAATATCGTCATGTATCAATATTGATGTTTGAAATAATTCGTATGATATTATTAATGGCATCACATCTATCTGGTCATTTTTTGTTATATCAAATGCAAGATTTATAAGTACACCTCTTAGATTTTTACCCCCTTTATTAGCCTTGATTAATTTTTTTATTGCATTTTTTATTATAACGTTTTCATGCTTTTTATTATTTTTGTTATATTGATTTAATTCCTTGTCTATTTTTTGTTTTTTATCACTATAGTAAATGTAAAAGTCTAGTAATGCTTTTTGATCTTTGCTTCCGTTTAATAAACCAATGTTAGTTTTATAATCTAATTTTATATGTTTTATTTCATTTAAAAATTCTTTTAAATCTTTGTCAATACAGTTTACTATTTTGCTTATATTGTATTTTTTTATATCTTTTTCTTCTTTAATTATATATATCATTATTACTCCTCTTAAGTAAATTATAATCATTTCTAAAGTATATTTCAATTAGTATTGGTTTCAATAGCATATAAAAACCTAGTCATTTTAACTAGGCTAATATTTATTATGTTAATTCTCAGCACTTGAACATGTACTATCAACTGACACCGTATATGGACTACTAGCCGTTCCATTTCCACTTGCA
>CALVVN010000067.1 GCA_944363865.1 uncultured Bacilli bacterium | reverse complement strand
CTCATTAAATATTCTAATATTAGGAATTCTTTACACATAACCATTATAGAATCATTAGTTATTTTACAACTTAATTCCGCAGTTTTTAAATTTAAACTTAAATCAAATACTTCTAATAAATTACTTTTCGTTGCACCATTATTTTTTCTCAATTTAGAATTAACCCTAGCGACCAATTCTTCCAGATGAAAAGGTTTTGTCATATAATCATCTGCACCATTAGAAAATCCTTCTAGTTTATCTTCAAAGCTATCTCTAGCAGTCAACATAATAATATTTGCCTCAATATTATTTTCTTTTAATTTAGATAAAATAGTAAAACCATCTATTTTAGGAAGCATAACATCTAAAATTATCAAGTCATAAATATCGGCCAAAGCATTATAAGACCATCAACCCCATCAGTAGAGATATCAACATCATAATTTTCTTCTTTTAACCTAGTAGCAACAGCATCCGCAATATTAAATTCATCTTCAATAATAAGTATTTTCATAAAAAATTCCTTCCAAAACAATTATAACATCAAAATTAAATAAAACAAAAAAGGAAAATAAATATTTCCTTCTTCACGTTAAAATAATTATTCAGTTGGTATGCCAGGTACCTCTGGGTCAGCAGTAGAAGAGCTATCTTCTTCAGCAGAACCTTCATTAGTATTATCTTCAGTATTATTTTCAGTATCATCAGTTGTATTTTCATCTTCTTTAGTATCATCATCTACTATTGAACTATTATCATCGCCAGAACTTTGGTTATTATTTTCAATTACATATATTGTCATAGAACTTCCAACTCTAGCAAGTAACATCCCTTCGTGAGCACTTTGACCAACAATCTTGCCAGTAGGATATGCAGAATTAAACATTTCTCCTTCAGTTACATATTCAACATTTATAGTAATTCCATGACTAGATCCCCAACTTTTAGCAGATTCAACTGAATATCCATTTGAAAAATCAGGTAACAACGTGAGCCTTGTTTCAGAATATGATCTATCTCCAATTATAGTCTTTTCATAAGGCTCATTAATAGAAAAATGAATCTCTTTAACAACTTCTTTATCCTTTAAACCTAGGTTAACTTTCATAGCATTAACAATATCATTTAAACTACCTCTGTAATACTGAAAAGTGTATGAATAACCACTAATAGAAGGTTCATAAGCATATAAACTATAACCTCTTAACCAAGTTTTTTGAATATTTATAACGTTATTATCATTTGAGAACAACAGTTTTTTTCCTATTTCATAAAACGATAGCATTTCATCAGTAGTCATATTAGTATCAATATTTCTACTAACTACATCTAAAATCTCATAAAACTGATTTATGTTTCTAATAGTTTTAGCTTTTTGCATAATAGCTTCTACAACTAATTGTTGATTTTGACCTCTTTGGAAATCCCCTTGTGCAAAAGCTTTTCTGTTTCTGGCAAGGACAAGTGCTTCTTCGCCATTTAAAGTTTGCCATCCAGATTCAATACACACCTCTCCGCCGCGGTCAGAATTATCAGTACAGATTTTATCTAAATAATCTGGCTCTGGCACGTTTACTTCAATACCACCTAACGCATTTACTAAATCTACTACACCTTTAAAATTAATTTTAACGTAATAGTCAACATCAATACCTGTTAAGTTTTCAACAGTTTTTACCATGCAATTTGTTCCGCCCCAAGCGGCATGATTAATTTTCTGTGTTGAACCACCACATGCCATAGTAACATATGTATCTCTTGGAATACTAAACATTGTTGCATTGAGAGTTTTCGGATCAAAAGTTATTAACATTATTGTGTCTCCATTAAAAGAAGCATTTTCAGCCAAACCATCAACTTCAGAATCAACACCAAGTAATAAAATAGTAAACGGTTCATTTAAATCCACATTTGCTGTTGAAGTATCTTCAATTTGAGATTTTTCATATTCTTTTCCGTATTCATATATTGTAAATACTTCATTTTCAATGTTTTCATATCCTTCAACAGATTTAAAGTTAGCTTTATAGTTAGCGCTTATAAATATCAAATCAAGTTCACCTTGATATAAATCAAACATAAGTGTAAGTGTGTCGGAATATTCAACAATTTCATTATTATCATCAAGATTAAACTTTTCAATAACTTCATAAGGTAGTATATTACCTTCAATTCCTTCAGTTGTTTCGCTATTATTATCAATTAATCCAATTTTATATCCTTCAAGATTTTCAATATCTAAATCTTTATCCATACTCACAAGAGCAGTTTTATGTGTAATTACAGTCTTATTCATATCATTTAGTTTACTATATGCAGTAAAAATGTACCAAGAGCCAACTAGAAATAAAATACTAAGTAGTAATGAAATAATTGAAAGTATAATAAACTTAATTTTCTTCAAATCCTTAATTGAGAATATAAATGTTCCAACTACTAAATTAATAATAACCAAAAGTATAATACTTCCCATAATTAAGTAAAACGTTTCAATTTTATTAAAAAGTAAAATCGTATATATTAAACAACTAGTTGACAATATCAACAAAGTTATAAAAATAATCCCTAATATTTTAAAAATTAATGTTTTTTTCCCCATTTTAATCACTTCCACTGGTATATAATTATACCCTAATAACAAATATTTAACAACCACTAAATAACATAAATTAATTAAACATATAGATAAAATTAACAATCTGTTATATAATAAAAAACAAGAGGTGCTTGATGAATATAGAAGTAAATGGACATAATATTTTTTTAATAGTAATTATATGCTTTATAAGTTCCCTTATATTTGTGTATATAGCAAAAAAAATAGCAGAATATTTAGAAATATTTGATATACCTAACGAGAGAAAAGTACACAAAAAACCAATACCATTGTTAGGTGGAATAGGAATATTTTTAAGTTTTCTTCTAGGATATATGCTTTTTGCTCCAAAAAATGAGTTAATGTTGTCAATATTAATAGCCTCATTTTTAATAATATTATTAGGAATATTTGATGATATAAAACCTGTTAAAGCTAGGTATAAAATAATAATACATATTTTAGTAGCAATGATAATAGTGTTTTATGGTAATTTAGAGTTAACAGATTTAACAATTTTAGGGACGCACATTAACTTAAATGGATTTTCATCAATAATTACAATTTTAATAATAGTCGGTACAATTAATGCAATTAACTTAATAGACGGCTTGGATGGCTTATGTGCTGGAATAAGTTCAATATACTTTTTAACTATAGCAATAATTGCAGTAATTTTAAATAAGTTTGGAGGATTAGACATTATACTTTCATTAATAATGCTAGGGTCAACATTAGGATTTTTAATTTATAATTTTCCGCCAGCAAAAATATTTATGGGAGACACTGGTTCAACATTTTTAGGTGTTATGATAAGCGTTATTATGTTATTAGGATTTAAAACAGTTACTATTACTTCATTGGTAATACCAGCATTAATACTTGCTTTACCAATATTAGATACTTTATTTGCAATTATAAGAAGAACAATTAACAAAAAACCTATAGGTGCACCTGATAAAAATCATATACACCATCAACTTTTAAAGAAACATTTAGGAACTACTAAATCATTGTTAATAATTTATGGAGTTAATATTGTCTTCAGCGTAACTTCAATATTTTATGCGTTAGGTTATCATAAAGAAACGATAATATGTTATGTATTTTTAGTGTTTATATTAATATTTTTAATATTTAAAACAAATATAATTTTTGATAGAGAAAAAGGAGAAAGAGAGTAGTGAAAATAGCAATATTAGGCTCAGGGGCATACGGTTTAGCATTAGCAAGTAGACTTTTAATTAATCAAAATGAAGTTGAAATATGGACTTATTCAAGAGAAGAAAAAAAAGAACTTAAAGAAAGTAGAGTAAGTAAAAGATTACCAGATTACATAATTCCTAAAGAAATAACAATAACAACAAATATGAAAAAAGCTGTAAGTGGCAGCAAAATAATTATTATTGCGGTTCCAGCTTTTGCAGTTGATGATGTATCAAAAAAACTATCTAAATATATAAAGCCTTCACAACACATTTTAATAGCAACAAAGGGAATAGAACAAGATACTTGTAAGTTTTTGACTGATGTAGTATTAGAATATATTAATACAAATAGAATAGCAGTAATATCTGGCCCAACGTTTGCAGTTGATATAATAAAAGATGTACCAATTGGATTATCTTTAGGGACAACAAACGAATTAACAAAAAAGATAATAACAGAAGCATTTACAAATCCAATAACGAAACTAAGGCCAACATTAGATATTATTGGTATAGAAGTATGCGGCGCAATAAAGAATGTAATGGCAATAGCATCTGGAATGTTAGAAGGGATGAATGTGCCAGATTCAACAAAAGCATTATTTCTTACTGAAGCATTAAATGATATAAAAGAAATAATAGATGTACTAGGTGGTAACAAAAAAACAATTCTTTCTTTTGCAGGATTTGGAGATATATTAATGACAT
>CALVVN010000066.1 GCA_944363865.1 uncultured Bacilli bacterium | reverse complement strand
GAAATTCAAACTGATAACATTTTAGAATTAAAATTACGTCGTTTGACAGGTTTAGAACGCGAAAAGATTGAAGAAGAGTTAAATGCATTGCACATTGAAATTGATCGTTTACGTGGCATTTTAGCGGATAATAATAAGGTGTTAGCTATTATTAAAGAAGAAATGCTAGAAATTAAAGACAAATATGGCGATGAAAGAAAAACTAAAATTGATATGACTGCAGTTGATTTTATTGAAGATGAATCTTTGATACCAGAAGAAAATATTTTGGTTGTTCTTACACATAATGGTTATATCAAGAGGACTACTGCAGATACTTTTAAATCACAAAATCGTGGAGGAGTTGGTATTAAAGGAATGTCGACGAATGATGAAGATTTCGTTGAACATATGATTAACTTATCAACTCATGATTATGTATTATTCTTTACAAATAAAGGTAAAGTTTATAGATTGAAAGGTTATGAAATACCTGAATATAGTAGACAATCTAAAGGATTACCGATAGTTAATTTATTACAAATCGATAAAGAAGAAAAGGTTAATACAGTTATCAACATTAATAGCGAAGATGAGTGTAAATATTTGTTATTTGCTACTAAAAAGGGTATTGTTAAGAAAACTTTAGTTAGTGAATTTGAAAATATACGTAATAGTGGTAAGATTTGTATAACATTACGAGATGATGATGAATTAATTGATGTTAAAAAGACAACTGGTGAAAATCTAGTATTACTTGGTAGCAGTGCTGGAAGAATGGTTAAATTTAATGAAGAAGAAATTCGTGTTATGGGTAGAACTGCTAGTGGTGTAAGAGGAATTAATTTAGAAGATAGCTTGTGTATTTGTTGTGAAATTGTCAATGAAGAAGATCTAATTTTACTGGTTACAGAAAAGGGTTACGGTAAACAAACATACGTTCGTGAATTTAGACAAACTAAGAGAGGCAGTAAAGGCGTTAAAGCTCTTAATATTACTGAAAAGAATGGTAATTTGGTTGCTGTGGAAATTGTAAAACCAGATAAGGAACTTGTAATTATGACTGATTCTGGTATGACAATGCGAATGCCAATTGATCAAATATCTGTTTTAGGTCGAGTTACTCAAGGATTAAGATTGATTCATTTAAGAGATAATCAAAAAGTATCGACGATTAGTTTAGTTGATAAAGTTGTTGAAGAAGATAATTCTATAGAATTAGATTCTGATCAAATAGATACAAATATACAAGAATAGTGTTAGAATGTTTCACGTGAAACATTCTTTTTTTATGCAATTTTAGTAATTTACTTAATTATTTATAAAATTTTTCAAATATAGCTAAATATTTTAAAAAATTAATCTATGTTTCACGTGAAACATAAGATGTTAATAATTTGTTTACAAAAATCAAATGAACAAAATGTTAAATAAAGACATTTTTATTTAAATTAATATTTTGTGTTGTTTATTTTTTATCTTTTCAAGACATATGTTTCACGTGAAACATATGTTGATATGTTGTTTTTAATTTTCTTATTATGCTAGAAAAGCTTTATATTCTATGAAATATTTTTTATTTAAACATAAAGCAAATTTTGATAATTTGGTGCAATATTTATAATTTTTTTCATATATAGTTAAAATTTTCAAAATTGATTTATGTTTCACGTGAAACATTGTTGATAAAATGTTATTACTAATGGGAATTAATTTACTATTTTTTTTAAATATTTTGTTTATTTTATATTTATGTTATTTGCTCGAGTGATGTTTCACGTGAAACATCATCTGTTGATAACTTGTGGTTAATTTTTATTTTTCTAGTTAAAGTACATTTTAATGTTCCACGTGAAACATTGAGTGTTAATAAAATGTCTATAAAAAGAAATGAATAATTACCAAGCTAAATGTTTAAATTGTTTATCTCTAACTTTTTAAAAAATATGTTTCACGTGAAACACGAACAAACGTTTAAATTTTGCTTAGTATGTAGAATTTTTAAATTTTAATCATTAAATTTTAAAATTTAACTATAAATTTACAAAAAAATGTAAAAAACTAACTAAATTTTAAATTTTTATTTAAAGGTATATTATTTCCCGGGAAATATAATGAAAAAACAACTATTTTTGTACAATTATTTTAATTAATTTTGTTTTTGCAAATTAAAAAATCCCAGAAGTATGCCAAAAAATAGCTATATTTTTTAAATGCAAAAATTATTATAATAAGTTATCAACAAAAAAATTGAACAAATTTAGAATATTTCCCGGGAAATATTTATGATTAAAAATTGGATACTATTTGACATATTTATTATAATTTGCTATTATTTATTCGTGCAACAATTATGCTGTAACCTGGTCAGAATCGGAAGATAGCAGCCACATCAGCCTCTATTTGTGTGCACTTTTTATTTGGAGGTTTATTGTGGATCATTATTTAAAAAAAATTATTGAATTATCAACAAAATCTTTAGAAAGTAACGATGTTCCTATTGGAGCAATAATAGTAAAAGATAATAAAATAATTGGTGAAGGATTTAATACTAGAGAAAGAGATCAAAATATTTTAGGACACGCAGAAATTAATGCTATAAAAGAAGCTAGTGCTAGACTTAATAATTGGAATTTAAAGGGATCTATTATGTATGTTACATTAAAGCCTTGCGCAATGTGTATGGATGTAATCAGAGAATCTAGAATAGATTTTGTGTATTATTTACTTGATAAACCTAAAGAAAAATTTGAGTATAGCAAAACAGCAGTTCATAATTTTGATGATTCTAGTGCTCAAGAAGAATACTTAAAAATATTAAAAGATTTTTTTAAGAAATTACGAGAAAAAAAGTAAGAATTATGATATAATTTTAATGGAGGGTTATCAATGAATTATAAAGTATTATATAGAAAATATCGTCCTGATAGTTTTGAGGGTTTAATTGGACAAAATCACGTAGTAGAAATACTTAAAAATTCAATTAAAGAAAACAAAATAGCACACGCTTATTTATTTTCGGGACCTAGAGGAACAGGAAAAACATCAACTGCTCGTATTTTAGCTAAATCAATTAATTGTTTAGATAATAAAAATGGTGTAGCTTGTGGAAAATGTGCTAATTGTATATCTTTTAATGGTAATCCCGATATCATCGAAATAGATGCGGCCTCAAATAATGGAGTAGATGAGATAAGAGAACTTATTAATAATATAAAAATTATGCCAACATCTTTAAAATATAAGGTTTATATTATTGATGAAGTTCATATGCTTAGTCAAAGTGCTTTTAATGCTTTATTATTAACACTTGAAGAACCTCCAGAACACGTTATATTTATTTTAGCAACTACCAACATTGAAAGTGTACCTATTACCATTTTATCGCGTTGTCAAAGATTTGATTTTAAACGTATAAGCAATGCCGATTTGTTGAAACAATTAAAATTTGTTTGTGATTCTGAAAAAATTGATTATGATGAAGATGGATTAACGGAAATTGCTAATTTGGCAGATGGTGGTTTAAGAGATGCTCTTAGTATCTTAGATCAATTATCAAAAAACGAAGAAAAAATAACTACTGATTTAGTTGTACGAGAAATAGGAAGTATTTCTAATCAAAAAATTACTGATTTAATTAAAACAATTGCTAATAATGATATTGAAAATTTTGAAAAAATAATGCAAAGTTTTCAAGAAAATAGCTTAAATTACAAAGTAGTTATTAAAAAAATAATTTATTCTTTAAGTCAAATAGCTGTTGAAAAAATTAAAGGTAATAGTGATATTACAATGGATTATGACACTTGTAAAAATATAATATTGGATTTAAATAATTTAATAAATAAAATAAATATAAATGTCGATCCATATTTACTTATTAAAATAACACTTTTAGGTTATATGAATGTTTATAATAATTTGATAGATAAACCTAAAAAAATAGAAGAAAATACCGAAGAAAAAGAAAGTGTTAAAAAAGAAATTGTAAAAAATGAAGTCAAAACAAACGATAATTATCTAATAAATAATGAACTGATAGATATTCAAATTAATAATTGTTTTGTTAATGCTTCAAAGATATATTTGAAAGATTTACAAGAGAAATGGAAGAATTTTATTGCGAGTGTGGATTCGGCTTTAATAAAGGGCTTAGTTAGTGATACGATGGTTGTAACAGCATCTGATAAGTATGCAATACTTGTTACGACGATAAATCATCAAGAAATAGAAATAAATGCAAATTTAGCTAATATTAAGAGGTTGTTTGATGAATACAGTAAAGCTTCATATACATTAGTTTTTATAAGTGAAGATAAATGGAATCAAGAAAAACAAAAATATATTAATAATTTGCAAAAACATTATAAATATACCTATATTTCAGAAGATATTGAAGAAAGTAAAGCTACACAGGAAGATAGTGAAGATATAACTTCGATAGCTACTGATTTATTTGATATAGATAAAATAGAAATTGAATAAGAAAAGGAGAGAAATTTATGAATATGCAACAAATAATGCAGCAAGCACAAAGAATGCAAAGAGAAATAACTAAGAAAAAGGAAGAAATTGATAATTCTACTTTTGAAGGAAAATCAGAATGGGTAAATATTACTTTTAATGGTAAAAGAGAAATTTTATCTTTTAAAATCACTAAAGAAGGAGTGATTGATGAAGATGATAAAGAAATGTTAGAAGATATGATTATGATTGCAATTAAAGATGCTTTTAGTAAAATTGATAAAGAAACTGAAAGTAAATTAGGTCAATATGCTTCGATGAGTGGATTGATGTAATATGATTTATCCTGCATCGCTGGAAAAGTTAATCAATTATTATAAAAAGTTGCCAGGAATTGGAGAAAAAAATGCCGAAAGAATGGCTTTAGCAACCCTGAATTTTAAAGAGGAAGATGTTGAAAATTTTGCTGATGCTTTGAAAAATGTAAAAACTAAAATAAAAAAATGTAGTATTTGTGGACATTTATCAGAAAATGAAGTATGTAGTATTTGTGCTGATGAATCTAGAGATCATAATGTGATATGTGTAATTGAAGATTATAAGAGTGTTTTTTCATTTGAGAAAGTTGGAAATTATCACGGTGTTTATCACGTATTAAATGGTCTTATTTCTCCAGCAGATAATATAGGTCCTGATAATATAAATTTAGCATCATTGGTTAAAAGAGTTGAAAAATTAAAAAATCCGGAGTTAATTTTAGCTTTAAAATCAACTGTTGAAGGGGAAACAACTACACTTTACATAAAGAAGATATTTGAACATAAAGATGTAATGATTTCTAGGCTTTCGTATGGTATTCCAATGGGAGCAGAAATAGATTATTTAGATATTATTACGCTTGATAAAGCATTGGAAGATCGCAAGAAAATTTCTGAATAAATTTTATATTAATTTCATATGTTTTGGTAAAGAGGATGCATATGAAAGATATAATAATTACAGTATTAAAAAAAATAATATTTGCAATCTGTTTAGTCTATGCTTTTAATTTAGTAGCATCAGGCTTAAAAATATTTATTCCCATCAATCTTATTACTGTAAGTGTTGTAGCTTCTTTAGGTATGTGTGGATTACTGGCTTTAATTGCAATATATTTTGTACTATTGTAGGGAGGATTAATGGCATTAAAAGAATTAGAAAAGCTAGTAAAATATTATCATGAGAATAAAATTTCTCATGTTTATTTAGTGGAAACAAATAATATTGATGCTTGTTTAAATGATGTCAAAAATATTGCCAAGCAAATTTTTTGTTCAGATAAATATACTGATAATTGTGTTAAATGTAACATATGTAATTTAGTAGATCAAAATTATTTGCCATCACTTCTAATAATTGAACCTGATGGAACTACAATAAAAAAAGAACAAATACTTGCTTTAAAAAGAAAATTTAGTACAGTGCCAATATATACTAAAGATAATATTTATATTATAAAAAAGGCTGAAGCAATGAATCAGGCATCTGCTAATACGATGCTTAAGTTTTTAGAAGAACCTGAAGAA
>CALVVN010000065.1 GCA_944363865.1 uncultured Bacilli bacterium | reverse complement strand
CAACATAAATCATATAAGAACACCTCACAATAAAATATTTTAGATAACGAATGTGGTTCCACAGTTTTTATCTGTTACAGCCTTGCTTGTTATAAGAAGTCAATGCTTCAACTAACCAATGAGTAATTAAAGATAAAACTGTGGTTGTAGACTCCAATAAAGTAGTCAAAGCTACAAGGAAGAATATAAACAATCCACAGTTATCTTAAGTATATTATACAAAATTAGAGAGAAATACAAAAGAAGGAATGTGATAATATACTAGTCAGTATTAAATACAAAATCTCTCTTGTAACTGACTATATATATCATACAAGGTAGTATGAACTTTATTCCGATAAATATAAAAACTCATTATCATTTATTACATAGTCTAATCAAAATAGATGAATTATTAGACTACGCTATAAAACATAATATAGACACATTAGGTATTACAGATAGTGATATGTTTGGAACAATGGAGTTTATATCAAAGTGTAATTTGAACGGAATAAAACCTATTATTGGAATAGATTTAATTTTAGAAGAATTGCAGTTCATTTTATATGCAAAAAATTATGAAGGTTATATTAACTTATGTAAAATAGTAAGTGAAAAAAACATTAATAAGTTAGACTTAGATTTCTTAAAAAGTCACAATCAAAACGTAATATGTGTATGTGATGAAAAAGATTATGAATTATTAAGTAGCATATATGAAACATACATAATGTACACTAATCAAAATGAAAAGGTAAATGCATTACTTAAAACTAAAAACATTGTTTATTTAAAAGAAACATTATATTTAGAACCAGAAGATAAAGAATATATGAAATACTTGGATATGATTAGAGATGGTAAAACTATAGATAACTATGTAAATATAGAATATGATAATTCAATAATATCTGAAGTAAGTGCAATAGATTATGAAACACAAAAAAGTTTTGTAGATAAAATAAATATAACACTACCAAAATATGATTTAACATTGCCAAAATATAGTGAAAACAGTTACGAATTACTTATTTCATTGTGTAAAGCTGGATTAACAAAAAGACTTGGTGGAAAAGTTACTAAAGGATATGTAGACAGGTTAAAAAATGAAATAGAAGTTATTAAAGAAATGGGGTTTATTGATTACTTTTTAATTGTATATGATTTTATATTGTACGCTAAAAGAAATAAAATAATAGTTGGACCAGGTCGTGGAAGTGCAGCTGGTAGCTTAGTTAGTTATACATTAGGTATCACAGACGTAGATCCGTTAAAATATGATTTAATATTTGAAAGGTTTTTAAACAAAGATAGAGTAACTTTACCTGATATAGATACTGATTTTGAATATTTAAGAAGAAATGAAGTAATAGATTATATTAAAGAAAAATATGGAATAGATAGAGTAGCAAACATCATTACATTTGGAACAATGTTAAGTAAACAAGTAATTAGAGATGTAGGAAGAATACTAGAAATACCATCAGTAGAAGTAGATAGAATAATAAAATTTATTAAAGACAAAGAACCATTAAAAGTTTTAGAAAACAACAAAGAGTTTATGTTACTAATTAATTCTAAAGAAATATATAGAGAACTATTTAAAATAAGTAAAAAACTAGAAAACTTAAAAAGACATACAAGCATTCATGCTGCTGGAATAGTATTATCTAAAGAAGGGTTAAGTGAAAGAATACCGCTTTATAAAAGTGGAAACACTATACTAACTGCATATAGTATGGAATATTTAGAAAACTTAGGTCTAATAAAAATGGATTTATTAGCAATACGTAACTTAACTATAATTGATAGGGTATTAAAAAGTATAAAAAAAGTAGAAAACATAGATGTAAAATTAGAAAGAATTCCATTGGATGATATAGAGACTTTAAAACTATTTTATAATGTAGATACAGTCGGTATATTTCAATTTGAAAGTGATGGCATGAAAGGTTTTTTAAGAAATCTACAAGTTCTATCATTTGATGACATCGTGTCAGCAATCGCACTATATAGACCTGGTCCGAGAGACAACATAGATTCATTTATTAAAAGAAGAAAAGGTGTTCAAAAAGTAACATACGTTCATGAGTCATTAGAACCGATATTAAAAAGTACTTATGGCATTATAATATATCAAGAACAAATAATAGAAATACTAAAGAAAATTGGTGGTTTTACATATTCAGAAGCTGATACTATTAGAAGAGCTATGAGTAAGAAAAAAGAAAATATTATATTAGAGTACCAAATGTTATTTATTGAAAATGCTATAAATCAAGGAATAGACAGACAAATAGCTACAGATATTTATGATTTAATAATAAAGTTTGCAAGTTATGGTTTTAATAAAAGTCACTCAGTAGCATATTCGTTAGTGTCTTATCAAATGGCATATTTAAAAGCGCATTATAAAAAGTACTTTATTACTGAAGAGTTAAATATAGTGATAGATAGTAGCATAAAAACAAAAGAGTATATTGATGAAGCAAGAGCAAATAATATCAATATATCAAACGTAAGTATTAACCAAAGCAAAGAACAATATTATGTTATAGAAAATACAATCGTTTTACCATTTAATATAATAAAAAATATAGGAACTGAAGTAACCAAAGACATAGTAAAAGAAAGAAAAGAAAATGGAAAGTATAAAGATATATATGATACAATTTCAAGACTTGCAAAAATAAAAGTAAACAAAACAATAGTGCAAAGTTTAATATTAAGTGGCGCATTTGACGAATTTGGATATAATAAGAATACAATAATGTTAAACTTAGAAAACTTATATAATTATGCAGAATTAGTAAAAGATTTAGATGAAACATTAGTAATGAAACCAGAAATAGCAGTGTATAAAGAATACTCTAATCAGGAACTAATGAAACATGAATTTGAATTATATGGTTTTTACTTGAAAAATCATCCTGTAACAAAATATAAAAGAGAAGGATTATGTAGATTAGATGACGTCAAAGCATATTTTGACAAACATATAACTGTAATAGGACTAATAGAGAATATAAAAGAAATAAAGACAAAAAATAATAAAATGATGGCATTTATACTAATAAGTGACGAATACAGTAAACTATCAGTGGTAGTTTTTCCTACTACATATGAAAACTTTAATACACAAAAAATAGGTGACATAATAAAAGTCAGTGGAAAAATAGAGAGAAGAATGAATAATTTCCAAATGATAGCAAATCAAATTGAAATATTAAAATAAAAAATATTTTATTAACTACAAACATATGCTATAATTAACATATATAGGAGAGTAGATATGAAAACGAGAGTTATAAGTGCAATTATTGCATTATTAATTGTTATTCCAATAATTATAGTTGGAGGAAAATTATATTGTTTTGCTATAGCAGCAATAGGGCTAATAGGTTTTTTAGAATTTCTTGAACTAAAAGAAAAAGAAAAAAAACTGCCAATACTTATGAAAATAATTGGTGTTTCAGCATTTGTTGTTTTAGTGCTATCAAATATGAATCAAATTGGGCTAGATTTCTATACTGACTATAAAATATTAACTAGTATAATATTTTTAGTTATGATACCGATAGTATTTTATAGTAGAGATAAATACAATATTGAAGATGCATTATTTCTATTCGGGGTTATATTCTTTTTAGGATTAGGTTTTAAATATTTAATAAATGTAAGAATATTCAACTTAAATTATCTAATATTTTTATGTTTAATCACAATATTTACTGATACATTTGCATATATTACAGGCAGTTTAATTGGAAAACATAAACTAGCACCTACAGTAAGTCCTAAAAAAACATGGGAAGGTTTTATAGGTGGACTAATTTTTGGTACATTTATTAGCACAATATTTTATCATACAGCATTTGAATACACTGGAAACATATTTTTATTAATACTAGTAGTAGCATCATTAAGTACAATTGGACAATTAGGTGACCTTGTATTTAGTTCAATAAAAAGATACTATAAAATTAAAGATTTTGGAAATATAATGCCAGGACACGGAGGAGTGTTAGATAGATTAGATAGTATAATATTTGTAGTTTTAGCATTTAGTTTCATAGTAGCGCTTGTATAAGGAGAGACAAAAATGGACTTTATAATAACATTAATTATATTAATATTAATATTAGGTATTATAGTATTTGTTCACGAATTTGGACATTTTATAGCAGCTAAAAAAAGAGGCGTATATGTCCATGAATTTGCCATTGGAATGGGGCCAAAAATATTTGGATTTAAAAGAAAGAATGATGAAACATATTATTCACTAAGACTTTTACCACTGGGTGGATTTACTGCTCTTGCGATGACTGAAGAAGATTTTAAAGTAGAAAAAAATAGAGTATTAGATAACAAAAAATATTGGGAAAAAATACTAATACTATTAATGGGTATATTATTTAACTTTATACTAACTATAGTGTTATTATTTATAAACGGAATAATATATGGTTCACCACAAACCAGTGCGGTTGTAGGTGAAATACAAGAAGATAGTCCTGCTGAAATCGCAGGGTTAAAAACAGATGATGAAATAATAAAGATCAATGATAAAAAAGTTTCATCGTGGGATGATGTAATACTTGAATTAAACTACGTTCAAATAGACGAAGAAGAATATAATTTCTTAGTAATAAGAGATGAAGAAGAACTGAGTATTGTAATAAAACCAAACATTGAACAGACAGAAGAAGGAGAGATTAAAACGTTTGGTTTTGGAACAAATACAAAAAAAGAGTATGGAGTGTTAGCTGCTTTAGAATATAGTGTAGTAGGATTTAATGAAATGTTTACATCACTATTTAAAATATTAGGGAATCTCTTTACTGGCAAAATAGGAGTAGACAATCTAAGTGGACCAGTTGGTGTCTTTAGTGTAATTGACCAAATAAAAGAAACTGGTTTAGAAAGTATAATATATTTAACTGCATATCTAAGTATAAATGTTGGAATAATTAATTTAATACCAATACCAGTCTTTGATGGTGGAAGAGTCGTACTTAGCACTGCTGAAAAAATCAAAGGTAAAAAATTAAATCCAAATGTTGAAATCATGTTAAATAACATTGGAGTAATTTTATTAATAATATTATTTGTATATGTAACATTAAATGACATAATAAAAATATTTTAAAAATACTTTTAATATAGAAATAAGAAAAGTACTATAACCTTAGTGCTTTTTATTTTATATTAAAAACTTTGTAAATAAAATATTTAATAAAGAGGCAATAAGATGCAGCATTAACTGATATTGAAAAACTTACAACGAGAAAATTGGCAGAAAAAAATAAACCTATTTAACCTAATGTTTTTAGAAAGATTAATAAAAGATTTGACATTATTATGAAAACTCATTATAATTTAAACATAGGAGAGTAATATGAAGACTGATACAAAAGAAGTAATAAAATTGTGTCCAAATTATTATAGTATAGTAAATACACCAATAGAAGAAACAGATAGAATGAGTGAAAAACTTATTAAAATATATGAAGAATACGTTTTTAGTGTAGATTTAAGAAAACAAGACGAGGCAAAAAAGATATCTAGATTTGATAAAATATTAAATGAATATTTTAATGATTTTAGATTTAAAAAAGAACTTGCGACAAAACTAAAAAATGTAAAAGTAAAATCAACTATAGAAAATGTTACTGAGTTTGTAGTCAATAACATAATAGAAATATTTGATGAGTATTTAGAAAATTATACTAGAAATATATATATACCTAGATGGATATAATATTTCTTTTTTTTTGCGCGCATGTTATAATTAAAATAGGAGGCATTTATGAAAAAAGGAATTATATCAATGTCAGTTATTTATACATTTCTAATACTATTTATTTTAACAATGACAACAATTTTAAGTTCATATATTACAAAAAACAATTTAATTAGAGAAATTATTATTGAAGCAAAAGAGGAAATATACAATGCAAAATAAAGGATTTATATTTATAGAAACAGTAATAGTATTAGTTGTTTTATCAGCATCATTGATTGGATTATATAGTTCATTTTCATCCGTAATAAATACTCTAGAAAATAGAAAAAAATATGATAATATTAACGATATATATAAAGTAAATATAATAAGCGAAATATTAACTAATGCGCCATCAAATACATATACAATAATTGACAGCAGCAGTTGTCAAAACTATATGAATAGTGACTGTACAGAAATATTTAATGAGCTAAATATAAGCGAAGTACTGCTAACAAATGCTAACATTCAAACCATACTAGATTTAGATATAGATATACCAAATACAATGAAAGAATATTTAAAAACAATAAATAAAAATGAAAAATCTATTGTTGTTAGATTTAATAGAAACAGTGAGAATTATTATGCATCACTAGAATTGAGGTAAAAAATGAGAAAGAAAGGTTTTACTGTAGTTGAGTTAATAATAAGTGTAGCAATATTATCAATAGTAATGGTATTTGCATTAAACTTGTTAGTAGTTTTAAAAGAAAAAGATACTAATATTAATGAAGATACTGATATGATTTTAAACCAGGCATTTGTTTCAAAAAAAATAAACGGAGATATCATAGATAATGGTGGAATAAAAAGTTTAAATTGTACTACAACTAGATGCGATTTTGTATTCAATAACGATGTATCTAAAACACTTACGTTAACTAATAACAAAAGAACAATTAAATATGAAAATGAAGAAAATATAGAATTAAATAGAACTTTACCAATAAGTAGTTATGATAATATAAAGGTGGAAGAATATTTAAATTATATAAATGGAACACTTAGAATAATAACAATAGATGTTGTTGGCTATTCTGATTATAAAATAGAAATCTTAGATTATTAATCTAAAGATAAAAATATTTATTAAAACCACGATAAACCTACATAGTATGATAAACCTAAAATTAATTTTAAAGTTTATCATACTTTTTGCTTGAGATAAAATACATAGTCCAGTAAAACTTAAACAAGCACTGATAAGAATTGCCTTAATATTGTATGATAAGTCTAAACTAGAAATAATATTAATTCCACTAGTCATTTCAAGAAAAGATATGAATATTGAGTTAAAATAAATGTCAAAACCAAATAAAGACGATATAACCCTGTATAAAACAGTAAAAATAGTGATACTACCTAGAATAATTAAACAAGTTTTAAAAGCACCATCAATACTTCTCTTTAAAGTGTTAGAAAAAGAATCCGCATCTCTAATAATAATATTATCAGAACTTTTAGAAACGTATATGTTTCTTATTAAAATTCCTAATATAAAGTTAGATAAATAAATAGAAAGTAATATTTTAACACCAACTGAAAAAGAATTCAGTAAAATGACTCCAACTGTATTAATTACAAACAAAGGATTTGGAAAAAAAGTAAACGCCATTAGCTTAGTTGCTTCTTTTTCATCAATAACTTTAGCTTCATATGCGTCATTAATAAACTTTGCATTGCTAGGTAGACCATTAAACAAAGACAATATAATAATATATGAAGAATTAGAGTTTATTTTAAATAAAAAAGAGAAAATATTTTTAAATAATAAATTAATATAATATGTAAAATTATAATTAATTAAAAATTCACTAAGTATAAAAAACGGAAAAATACTTGGGAAAACTTTATAAAAAAATATATTTGCACTTTCAATAACAGAAGAGGAAACAACACTAGAATTACAAATTATCAAAAATAATAAAATAAAGAAAAATAAAAAAGACATTATATTTTTTATTTTATAAGTCATAGTTTGCCTCCTTTATGTTATAATATTAAATATGAAAAAGATATATGAAAAAACAAGACAATTTTTAAAAAATAATTATAAAATAATAATATTATATATAGTACTAATTACAATGTTTACATATCCACTTGATTATGAGATATATACTCCAGGAGGACTAATAAAATTAAGCGATAGATTAGATGTTGAAGGGTATGAAGAGAAAGGAAACATAAATCTAACATACGTAGGTGGTAAGAAAGGAATTATACCTTTATTATTACTTTCTTACATCATTCCTAATTGGGATATAGTTAGTATAGATGAAATGAGAATTGGTGAAGAAGAGTATAACGACATAGTTAAAAGAGGGCAAATAGATTTAGCAAGTGTAAATCAAAATTCACTTATAATAGCATTTCAAGAAGCTGGATATGAATATAAAATTAATAGTGAAAAAATTGCAGTGTATTACGTATTTGATGAAGCTGCCACGGATTTGAAAGTAGGAGACATTATTACACACATCAATGGATTTAAAGTATCAAGTTTAGATGAATTAAAAGAAAAAATAATTGAGTACGAAGTAGGCGAAAAAGTATATTTTACGGTTTTAAGAGATGAAAAAGAAACTGAAAGTTACGGAGTTATATACGAAAGTGAAGGAGAAAAAATAGTTGGATTATATCTACATAGTATTTTAGATGTTTCAACAAATCCTAAAGTAACCTTTGATTATAGAAATAATGAAAATGGTGCTTCTGGTGGACTAATGAGCACATTACAAATATATAACACTTTAATAGAAGAAGATATAACAAAAGGAGATGTAATCTCTGGTACTGGGACAATAGAATTAGATGGAACAGTAGGAGAAATATCTGGAGTAAAATATAAGTTAATAGGCGCGGTTAAAAGTGGTGCAGATGTATTTATTGCACCAAAAAACAATTACGAAGAAGCATTAAAAGTAAAAGAAGAAAACGGTTATGACATTGAAATAATAGAAGCAACGACGTTTAAAGATGTAATTGAAAAGTTAAAAAATAGATAACTTTTCTTTTTTTTGACAAAAAAATCATAAATATAATTTTAAAATAATATTGGTGAATATTTATGAAGAAAAAAATCTTAGTAGTAGTTATTATAGGTGTTATATTTGCATCAATTATTTTTTTAAAATATAAAAAAGAAACTGAAAAAATATCTAGCACGGAAACTGTTTACCTATTACAAATAGGTGCTTATAAAAATAACGAAAACGTAGTTAAAGTGACAAAGACATTACCAAACTATGTGATATTAGAAGAAGGAGGTACAACTAAAATTATAATAGCAATTACAAAAGATGATAATAATATAGAAAAATTAAGTCAAAATTATGAGACTGTATATATTAAAGAATTACAAATGGAAAATAAAGAGTTTTTAGATTATCTAACAAAATATGATAATTTATTAAATTATACAAATAACTCAGATACTATTGAAGAAATAAATAATAAAGTACTTAATAAATATAATGAAATATTTTAAAGAGTTTTAAGTAGGCAAAGATAATAATATATATAGGTGGTTATATGATTATCAAAGAAATGGCAGTTGCAGAAAAACCTAGAGAAAGATTAAAAAACTATGGAAAAGAAAAACTAACAAATGAAGAACTAATCGCAATTGTACTGAGAACAGGAACAAAAAATACTTCATCAAAAATGCTTGCTACAAATATATTGAGTGAATTTAAAGATATAAAAAAATTAAAAGATGCAAACATTTATAACTTGTCATCTATTAAAGGGATGGGTCTAGTAAAAAGTATTGAACTAATCGCTGCTATAGAATTAGGAAAAAGAGTTTATGAAACTACACCATTCATTCAAAATAAATATAATAATGTAAGTAAAATATATGAAAGCTTTAAAAGTCTAATTGCACACGAGAAACAAGAGAACTTTTATGCTTTGTATTTTGATACAAAACAAAACTTATTAAATTATAAACTACTATTTAAAGGCACATTAAATCTTGCTACTGTACATCCAAGAGAAATATTTAAAGAAGCATTTTTACTAAGCGCGGCATCATTTATAATAATACATAATCACCCGAGTGGAGATCCGATTCCTAGTGAGCCTGATATTGAACTTACAAATCAAATAGAAACCATTGCAAAAATAATGGGTATTAACTTTTTAGATCACATTATATTTGGTAACGAAAAGTATTTTAGTTTTTACGAAGAAAAAAAGAAATAAAAAATAAAAAGCATCATATAATTTTCTAGGTGATAAAAATGACTATAGAAGAATATAAAAATAAAAAAAAAGGACAAACTATATCAAATAATAAATATTTAAGCGGATTAGTAAAAAGAACAATGATATGTTTTTTTCTAGTAATATCTATAATAGTAATTAGTTTACTAAATGAGACAAGTAGAGAGTATATAAAAAAATATTTATTAGAGACTAATTTTGAGTTTAGCAAAATCAATGGAATATACGATAAGTTTATAGGTAGTTTCACAGAAGAAGAAATACAACCAGTAAGTAATAATGAACTACTTACATATAGTGAAAAAGAAGAATATAAAGATGGTGTAAAATTAACTGTTGATGAAAACTATAACATTAATTTGCTAGAAAGTGGAATAGTTGTATTCATTGGCGAAAAGGAAGGTTACGGAAATACCGTAATAGTGCAACAAAGTAATGGAATAGACGCTTGGTATGGTAATGTAAGCAATATAAATGTTAAAATATATGACTATATAGAAAAGGGTAATATAATTGGAAACGCAAATAATACACTTTATTTAGTATTTCAAAAAAATGGAGAAAACTTAAATTACGAAGACTATATCTAATAAAGTAGATGTTCATGTAACTACATATATATTTTTATTACTATCTTTTCTTGCTGGTAGATTTGAAACAGCATTTTTACTATTATTTATAATTACATTTCATGAACTAGGGCACTTGCTATTTGCATCGCTTTTAAAAATAAACGCAAGTGAAATAAAAATCTATTGTTTTGGTGGAATAACAAAGTATAACACATTATTAAACACAAATATAAATAAAGAAATATTTATACTAATAGGTGGCCCTATTTTTCAATTAATTCTAATATACATAATATATAATTTAAAACTATATATAAATTATAGTACATATGTAGAATTTATGAATATTAATAAAATTCTTCTAGCGTTTAATTTACTTCCTTTAACTAGCTTAGATGGCGGAAAACTAGTAAATCTATTATTAAATAAGTTTTTACCTTATAAAACTTCATTTACAATTTCCATCATCGTAAGTATACTTACATTACCACTTATTTTTAAAATATTTAACATATATTTATCAATTTTAGTTCTCATATTTATATTAAAAGAAATGTATTTAGAAATTACAAACTATAACTATTATTTCAACAAGATGTTATTGGAAAGATATTTAGATAAAACAACGTTTAAAAAAAGTATATTTATAAAAAACATTAAAAATATTAAGAGAGATAAAACCTTTGAAATATATTATAATAATAAAATACTGAATGAAAAAGAGTATTTAAAATTATATTTTAATCATAAAGCACTATAAAAGACATTATTTAATATCTATGTTAGACCACATTGATTAAAAAGTCAAAATGTTGTATTCTTATAATAATAAGATGGTGAGTATATGAAGGATATAAAAGAATTAATAGCAAATTTAGCAAAGGAAGAAAAATTTCAATTAATGGAGTATTTAAAATTTGTAGTAAATGAAGAAATAGAAAATCCGGAAGAGGATGTATATGAATGCTATAAATGTAACTCACATCAAATAGTAAAATTAGGAACATATGATAATATGCAAAGATATAGATGTAAAAACTGTAATACATCATTCACAGCAAAATCTAAATCAATATTTGCAACTACA
>CALVVN010000064.1 GCA_944363865.1 uncultured Bacilli bacterium | reverse complement strand
AGCAACTGGCGCACCACATTGTTTGCATGTAACAACTGTAGGCGCATCCTTTTTCAAATGTGTTCTACGTTGACGTTTAGCTGTTTTACTTACTCTTCTAAATGGAACAGCAAACAGTTGTAAATTTAACTTCATCTTCTTCATTGTTGTCTATTATTCTATTAAATTGTATATTTACTGGATATTCAATTTCCTCTAAAGTTATTGAATCTTCTAATGTCATACTACTTTTAATATCCATTTTTAAGTTTACGCTTTCTTCAGAAATTTTGGTAATATTCCCATTTATTTTTACTTTATCTAAACCTTTTATGCTTGTATTTTTTAAATCTTTTTCTTGAAAACTTATTATCTCTTCAAACATAATTTCTTTTTTCATTCCGCTAAATAATGGGTTTAAATCTATTTTCATTTGGCCTCCTCAACATAATTATACTATATTTTTAATTAGTTTCAATTACTATATTTTTAGATTCTTTCATATATTGTTATATATATTATTTTATGTTAAAATATTTGTCTATGGAGGGGTTATTATGAAAATATTAGTTAGTGATTATGATGGCACCTATAATCCATATTATTTAAGAAAACCATTTGAAAAGAACCGCAATGCAGTTGATGATTTTAGAAAAAATGGAAATTTATTTATTATTGCCACTGCAAGAAGTCCAAAACATATGTATGAAGAAATTAAAAAATGGGATATTAAATATGATTATTTGATATGTAATAATGGTAGCATTGTTATTGATTCAAATGGAAACATCATTTTCACTACTATTTTTTATGAAGAATATGACTCTTACTTAATCGAAATTATTAGTTATTTATATAGTTTAACTAATTATCAAAGTATAGATCAAGAAGGAAAAAGTCCTACAAAGGCATCTTATCAAGTGAGAATATTAACATTAGAACTCACTGATGACAAATCTATTTTTCATAAATTTGGTTCAAAGGCAAATGTACTTTTAGATAAAATTAAAACTTATCAGAATTCTAATAAACGCGATGGTTTAATTGAACTTTTAAAAACAATTAAAGTTAGTTTAAATTATTCTGAGATATATTCAATAGGTAATTCTATTAATGATATAGAATTACTAAAAAGATTTAATGGTTTTAAAGTACCTTGGTCAAATCCTTATTTGTTATTAAGAACTGATATTCCCACTATTAGTAGCGTGCATTCTTTAACAAAAAAAATACAACAAGAAAAATAATGTGATAAAATATATTTAGGTGTTAGTATGAAACTTGGTATAGTTGTTGAATATAATCCTTTTCACAATGGTCATATTTATCAAATTAATGAAACTAAAAAGAAATACAAGGACTGTACTATTATTATAGTAATGAGTTCTTCTTTTACTATGCGTGGTGAACTAAGTCTACTTACAAAATGGCAAAAAACTGAAGTTGCTTTACAAAATGGTGTTGACTTAGTCATTGAATTACCTTCTGTTTTCTGTCAAAGTGCGGACACTTTTGCATATAATGCTATTTCTCTTTTAAATGAAATTGGCATTGATGCATTAGTTTTTGGTAGTGAATCTAATGATTTAGAAAAATTAATTAATATTTCTAAGACGCAACTTAACAATGGTTTATTTGATAAAAAAGTTAAAATATATTTAGATAAAGGTTTTAATTATCCTACTAGTTTATCAAATGCTATATATGATATTTCTGGCTTAAAAGTAGACACTCCAAATGACATACTCGCCGTTTCATATATTAAAAGTATTTTGATGATTAATGATAAAATAAAAATAATACCTTTAAAAAGGTCTAATGATTATAATGATTTATTTAGTGACGGGAATATTTTAAGTGCTTCTAATATTAGAAATAAATATTTTAATAATATGGATTTTAAAAAATCTGTTCCGATTAAAACTTATGATTTTATGATGCAAAATTCTATAAATTATGATTTAATGTTTAATTTAATAAAATATAATATTTTAGCTAATAAGGATAATCTTACAGATTTTCATTTAGTAGATGATAGTATTGCCCCTAGGCTTTATAAAGCAGCTTTAATTAGTTTAAACTTAAACGAATTAATTGATAATGTTAAAACTAAAAGATATACTTTTAATAGAATTAATAGAATCTTGTGCTTTATTTTGTTTAATATTAGAAAAAGTGAAGCAAATAGCTTTAAACTTGAATATATAAGAGTACTTGGAATGAACAAAAAAGGTAAATGTGTTTTGAAAGAAAGTAAAAAAAGATCTAGTTTGCCAATAATTACTAAGTTTAAAAAAGGATATAATTTATTAGACTATGAACTTAAAATTACTACAATTTATTCTATTATTTTTAATAATCCCAATTTAATTATAGATGAATATAAAAAAAGTGTAATAATTAGTTAACTTTTTTAGGAGCATAACTAATTGTTACATATTTTATTTTTTCATCTTTTTTTAATTCTTTTTTTATTTTGCTTTCTATTTTATACGCTTCTTTAATCGTCATATTAGCTTCTACATATAAATCTATTATAACGCTTTCATAATGTCCGTATTTTAATATAGTTAGTCTTTTTATTTTTGTTTTTTTATATTTTGAAATAATACTATTTAGCGTTAAGTTTCTTTCTTTATCCGTATTTATTTCACCTATTACACTATCCATGTTCTTTATAAATAGTTTTAATCCAACTTTTATTGTTAAAACTCCTATTACTATACTACCTATTACATCATAATTTATTAATGATTCTTTACCACTTATAATGCTTAAAAATATAAAAAGTAATGCAAACATTGAACCGAATGCATCATATTTGCTTTCTGTTCCATTGGTTAATAGTATACTATTATTTAATTTTTTACCTTTTTTAATTAAATATTGACTTAACATTAGTTTTATAATTATACAAATAAATAATATTAAAAGTGCATATATATTGGTTTCTTGTGTAGTTTGTTTAAATGAGTTAATAATACAAGTAAAACCTAATATTATTATAAATAAACTCATAAGCATACTAGTAACATATTCTATTTTTCCATGTCCAAATGGATGTTCTTTATCTGGTTCTTTTTTTGAAAGTTTTGTTCCGATTAACCCTATTACATCAGTTCCCATATCTGATAAACAATGTATTCCATCACTTATTAATGTTTTAGAATTAGTTATAAAACCTCCAAATACTTTTATTATTCCGAGCATTAAGTTAGTAAAGAAACTAGTAATTAGTTCTTTACTTGACATATTTTACACCTACTTTGCTTCATACCAGTTGTTTCCAAATTCAATTTCTACTTTTAATGGTACATCTAAATTATATGTTTTTTCCATTAACTCTGCCACCACTTTTTTTACTAATTCTTTTTCTTCTTTTACTACATTAAATACTAATTCATCATGTATTTGCAAAATTATAGTACTTTTCAAATTATTTTCTTTGAAATATTTGTAAACATCTATCATTGCTTTTTTTATTATATCAGCACTACTGCCTTGTATAGGTGTATTAAGTGCCATTCTCTCTCCTGTGCTTCTTATCATATAATTTGTGTTTCTTAATTCATCAATGTATCTAATTCTTCCAAAAATGGTTTTTACATAAAAGTTTTCGTAAGCTTCTTTTTTAATGTTATCCATATACTTTTTTACCCCTGGATACATTTTTAAATATTTTTCTATGAATCTTTTTGCTTCAGCTGTATTAATTTCCAAGTTTTCACCTAAACCGTATCCACTAATGCCATACACAATTCCAAATATGACAGCTTTTGCTGTTCTTCTCATACTCTTAGTAACTGAATCTATTGGTACACCATATATATCGCTTGCTACTTTGGTATGTATATCTTCATGATTTTGAAATGCATTTTTTAAGTTTTCACATTTTGAAATGTGTGCTAAAACTCTTAACTCTATTTGAGAATAATCACTTGTCATTATTTCTGAATCTTCTTCTGGTAAAAACGCTTTTCTTATTAATTTTCCTTCTTCAGTTCTCACTGGTATATTTTGCAAATTAGGTTCTACAGAGCTTAAACGTCCGGTTCTTGTAATTGTTTGTTTAAATATAGTGTGTATCCTACCATCTTCTAGTATATAATTACTTAACCCTTCAATATATGTACTATATAACTTAGTAATTTCTCTATATTCTAGTATAAGATTTATTATTGGATGTATCTCTTTTAATTTTATTAATGTGTCATGATTAGTTGAAAATCCTTTTTTATTCTTCTTTTTAAATGGTAAATTAAGTTTCCCAAAAAGTATTTCACCTAATTGCTTTGGAGAACTTATGTTAAATTTACATCCAGCATAATTATATATTTTATCCCTTACTAAGTTTATTTTTATTAATGTTTCTTCTTTCATAGTGTCTAACACTTCTCTACTTACTTTTATTCCATTTTGTTCCATATTTGCAAGTACACTTACTAATGGCATTTCTATCTCATTAAATAGGTATTCTAAATCATACTTTTTTATTTCTTCTTTTATTTCGCTATGAACGCCATATATAAACTTACTTTTTAGCAGTATGTCTTTTGTCAAATTATTCTTTCTTATGTCATTTATATAATTAATTTTATAGTCATATGTATTAGATACATAACTTATGTCATCATTTATGTTTTTATTTAATAAGTATAAGGCTATCATAAGATCGAAGTTTGCATTAGGTAGATTAATTCCTAATTTATTTAAAACTACAATACTTTTCTTTAAATCATAAGTATATGTTGCATATTTAAATATTTCTTTATTTTCTAATATATCTTTTTCTGTTAAATAGTAACTATTTATCCCATCATAAATTGATAAACCTATTATTTTAGCTTTATGATAATTGTCTTCGGTTAGTTCTAGATAGAATGCAAAAGGTTTATTAATACTTTTATATTCTTTGCTCTCTACTAAATCTTCTTTATTTTTTTGTTCTGTTTTTTCATCTGTTGATTCATTTATTTTTTTTATCAATGTATTAAATTCTAATTCTTCGTATATTGCTATAAGGCCTTTTATATTTGGTTTTTCTATTTTTAACTCTTCAAATGTGTAATCAACTGGAACTTCTTTGTATATCGTCGCAAGGCATTTTGAAAAAAATGCATTATCTTTATCATTAACTAGTTTTTCTTTCATTTTACCTTTTATATTGTCAATATTATCGTATAAGTTTTCTAGTGTCTTATATTCTTTTAATAAGTTTATTGCGGTTTTTTCTCCTATACCTTTAACTCCTGGGATATTGTCACTAGCATCTCCCATTAACGCTTTTAAATCTATCATTTTTATAGGTTCAATTCCGTAATATTCTTTAAATGTTTCTTCATTCATTAATATATAATCTTTTTGTTTTAACAGTTTAACATTTACATCATGACTTATTAATTGTAATAAGTCTTTATCACTACTTATTATTGTAGCGTCATAGTTTTTATCTTCGTCTGCTAGCCTAGCATATGTTCCAATTATATCATCTGCTTCATAGTTGTCTTTTTCTAAATATTTTATCCCCATTTTTTCTAATATCTTTTTAGCGTATGGAAATTGCATTAATAAATCATCTGGAGTTTTTATTCTTCCTTCTTTGTATTCTTTGTATTTTTCATGTCTAAAGTTTTTGCCTTTATCAAATGCAACTAACATGTATTCTGGAGACTCTTCTGTAACTATTTTGTTTATCATATTAACAAAACCAAATAACGCATTGGTTGGAAAACCTTCACTATTTTTCATTAAGTTCCCGTTGTATGCTGTTGCATAATAACTTCTAAATAACAAATTATTTCCATCTACTAGAATTGCACGTTTCATAATATCACCTTAAAAAAAGTATAACATTTATAATTGCAAATTAAAAGTGCTATACGCACTTAGTTCTTAAAAAACTTTCTACTTTTTGTTTATCTTCTGGAAATGTTAATCCTACCCATTTTGCATCTGACTTTATAAGTTTTACATCTATTTTATTGCTTTTTATTATGTCAGATACAAAACTAGTTAAATATGCTTCTTCTTTTTCATATTTTTTGTTTTTAATAAACTGTTTAATGTACTTTTTAATATCTTTTTTTACTCTTTTTCTAAATATGTAAAACCCCATACTAACAAGCGATTCTTCATCTAGAACATTTCCTTTAAAATCCATAATTTTATTGTTTTGGGTTTTTATACCCATAGTTTCTTTTAAAGATAGAACTTTATCACTTTTAGTTTCAATAATTCCACGGTTAACTTCCCCATTATCAGTTAATACGTTTTTTAATTTATATGTCATTATTCCAATGTGTTCTCTTTCATTTTTTAAAAACTCAACTGATTTTTTAAAAGTAATTTCTTCATAATAATCATCTGCATTTATAACTATAAAATCTTTTTTTATTTTATTAAGTGATGTATACAATGTATAAAGATTACCAATTTGAGTTGGTGTTTTTAAAAAACTTGCTTCGCTTTTTAATACTCTTGCTTTACTTTTATATTTTTCTTTCATTTCTTTGTATATAATAAGATTTGTTACTATTATAATATTTGTAATTTTGTTCTTTATTGCATTTTCTATGTTATAGTCAATTATAGTTTTTCCATCAATTATTGGTTCAAGTTGCTTAGGCTTACCATATCTTTTTGATAAACCTGCGGCTAAAATTACAAGCTGCATTTTAGTTTCCTCCAAATAAATCTAAACTTAATTGAGAACTCTCCGGTAAATCTTCAAACACACCGAGTCCTCTCATTTTATCTATTAACGTTTGTGATACTTTTCCTCTATATTGAACATCTTCTATACTAACAAATAGTTTTTGATTTCTTTCTTCTACTAGTTTTTTTGCAACAACATCTCCCATTCCATCTAATGCTGTAAATGGTGGATATAATCCGTCTTTATTTTCGTTTAATACAAACATTGTTGCATCACTCTTCGTTAACGATATGTTTTCAAACTTGAACCCTCTTAATACCATTTCTTTAGCAACTTCAAGAGTACTTTTTACGGCATCTTCTTTAACTGAAGCATCAAAACCTTTTTCGTCAATCTGACTTATTCTAGCGTTTATTGTATTTATACCACCTAGCATAGCTTCTATATCAAAGTCGCTTTTTCTTATTGATAAAAATACTCTATAGTAATTTAGTGGATGGTGAACTTTAAACCATGCTACTCTAAAACCATTTGTTACGTATGCAGCCGCGTGTGCCTTTGGAAACATGTATTTAATTTTTTCACAACTATTTATATACCAATCAGGCACGTTTGCTCCCTTTAATACTTCTCTATGTTCTTTCCATGCATCTGGTTCTTTTGCAGTTTTTCCTTTACGTATGAATTCACTTATTTTAAACGCTTTACCTTTTTCAATTCCACATTTTATTAGGTAAATCATTATATCATCACGACATCCTATTACTTGGTCAAATGTACATGTTCCACTTAATAATAAATCTCTAGCATTACCAGCCCATACATCTGTACCATGAGCTAAACCTGCAATTTTTATTAAATCTGCGAATTTTGTTGGATTTATTTCAGTAAGCATTCTTATAGCAAAGTTTGTTCCAAACTCTGGTACCCCCCATGTTCCTGTTGGACAGCCTAGTTCTTCAGCACTTACTCCCAACGCTTTAGGACTTTTAAATAATGATAAAACATCCTTGTCGTCAAGTGGTATATCATTTATATTGACGTTTACATCATCGCACAGATATTTCAAAACTGTAGGATCATCATGTCCTAATATATCAAGTTTTAATACATTTTCTTCTATGTCATGAAATTCAAAGTGTGTAGTATACCAATCTGCATCTGTATTTTCTGCTGGATATTGGTATGGTGTAAAATCAAATACGTCTTGGTAATCAGGTATTACAATTATTCCACCTGGATGCTGACCACTAGTACGTTTTATTTTAGTATTTCCCATTGCCAGTCTTTCAATTTCTGGTCTTCTCATTGTTATTCCTTTTTCTTCCATATAAGCTTTAACAAATCCAAATGCTGTTTTTTCTGCTATTGTACTTACTGTTCCTGCTCTATAAACATTATGTTCTCCAAATAGCACTTTTGTATATTCGTGAGCTTTAGCTTGATACTCTCCACTAAAGTTTAGATCTATATCTGGTGTTTTATCTGCATTAAATCCTAAGAATGTTTCAAATGGTATATCCTGTCCATCTTTTTTCATTTTAGTTCCACATTCACATGTTCTATCCGGCATATCAAATCCACTTCCATATTTCATTGATAAGCTTTCTCCGTCTAGTTCAAATATACTTTTCTTACAATTTGGACATACATAATGTGGCGGTAATGGGTTTACTTCTGTTATATTCATGAACGTTGCTACTAAACTGCTCCCAACGCTTCCACGACTTCCCACAATATAACCATGTTCATTGCTATTTTCTACTAACTTCTGTGCGATTAGATACATTACATCATATCCACCACTTATTATACCGCCTACTTCTTTATCTAGTCTTGTTTCTATTATTTCCGGTAGTTTTTCACCATAGGTCTTTCTAGCATTTCCATATACCATATCACGAACTATGTTTGCACTGTTTTCCATCTTAGGTGGATATAGTTCTTTTTTTATTACTTCTATTTCTTCTGGTATATCAGCAATCATATTGCTGTTTTTTACTACAATTTCATATGCTTTTTCTTCACCTAAAAACTCAAATTCTTTTAGCATTTCTTCAGTTGTCATTAAATATGCATTAGGAATATGTTTTATACTTGGTTTATTAAGTGGATGAAAACCACCTCCCGATTGTTTTTGTGCGACAAGTATTTCTCTATATATGTTGTCTTCAGGGTCAAGTGTATGAACATCTCCTGTTGCAACTACAGGTTTTCCAACTTTATCTGCAGCTTTTATTATTTTTTTCATTGTCTCTTTTAACTCAAAAGGATTAGTAAACTCTCCACTTTCAATTAAAAATTGGCAAATACTTGGTGGATTTAATTCAATGAAATCATATAAACTCATTGCATTCATTAATTCGTCTTCGCTCTGTGTTTTTGCAATATTAAAAATCTCTCCATTTACACATCCACTTCCAATTAATATTCCTTCTTTTAATTCAATTAATTTACTTTTTGGCATTCTTGGAGTTTTATAAAAATAATCAGTATTCGCGTAACTTATTATTCTAAATAAGTTTTTTAGCCCATTATTATTTTTAGCAAATATTGTTATATGATATGGCTTATTGTTCTTAATAGCTGTGTCTTTATCTACTAAATTATTCAAATCTTTAATATACTTGAAACTTGAATCTAGAGAAGATAACATTTTGTGTAACACTTTAGCTGTCGCTTCTGCATCATAATCTGCTCGGTGATGTCCTTCCTCATCAAATTCTATATTCCATCTTTTTACTAATGCACTTAAACTATGTCTTTTCATATCAGGAGTTAAAACTTTACTTAATTCCATAGTATCAATAACTGTATTATTAAACTCTCCTAATTTATACTTTCTATATGCACTATTAAGGAATGACACATCAAATCTAGCATTTTGCGCTACCATCGGTGCATCACCAAACCATTTTATAAAGTCTTTTATAGCATCTTCTTCGCTTCTTTTATCTTTTAACATTTCATCAGTTATGTGAGTTAATTCAATTATTTCATTTCTAAGTTCAACATTTGGATTTATTAATTCATCAAATCTATCAATTATTTCTCCATTTTTTATCTTTACAGCACCTATTTCAATTATAGAGTCAAACTCGGCATTAAAGCCCGTTGTTTCAAAGTCAAAAACAACATAAGTGCTATTTTGTAAATCTTCTTCAGTTTCTTTATTTATTATCTTAAACTCATCATCAACTAAATACACTTCTGCTCCAAATAAAACTTTAATATCGCCTTTGTTTTTGTATAACTTTGGAAACGCTTGAACACTATTTTTATCAGTTACTCCAACTGCACGATGGCCAAAATCCCCTACTTTTTTTAATAGTTTATCCCATCTTATTAAACCATCCATTTGGCTCATTACTGTATGAACATGTAATTCAACTCTTTTTTCTTCTGCGTTATCACTTCTTTTTTCACTATGCTTTTCTACAGTCATAACATCTCTTACATTAAACACTAAATCATTTACAAAAGTGTCATGCTTAACATAACCTTTCATTTTATACCAAGAGCTTACTTTTATATTCTTTCTTACACTTTCAATAATGTCTTTTTCCTTTGTAAATATTTTTGCTAAAATTGAGTCACTATAATCACTTATCTTTAATGTAAATATTGTAAAACCACTATTGGTTTCTTTTTCTTCCATACCAAAGACAAATACTTCAAGTGTTACATCATTTACTTCTGCTATTATACTTTTTAATTGAACGTGTTTACTTTTAATTGGATTACCAATTATAGTAGTACTTCCTTTTTTTTCTTCTATTTTTATTACTTCGTTACTTTTAAACATTTCTTTTACTTCATTTTGTATTTCTTCGCTTATTTCTGCTTCTATAGTATATGTAAAACCTAAACTTTTTAAAAAAGTTAAAAACTCTTCTTTTAGATTATTTATTTTATCAAACTCTATCTTATTTAATACTTTTATTTTTATCTTATTATCTTCTATTATTATGTCACTTTCTTTTACACCGTTTAACATAGGATATTTTTCTTTAAGTATTTCAAAATAGTAATAAAAATATTCTTCAAAAGTACCATTATCGCTCTCAAATAAAAAATAGAAGTCCACTTTTTTCACATCTTTTATTGTAGAACTTTTACTAATTAGTTCTTTATATATTTCTAAGTTAAACATTTTTTTTAATTTAATGTAAATTGCCCAAGATTTATTTTCGTTATCTACTTTAACATTAGTTATTTTAGCATCAAAAAAACATGGATAGTATTCTTGATTAAAATCAATTAGTTTTAAAAATCTTTCAAGTTTACTATCCATGTTTATCACCAATTTAATTATACAATTTAAAGAGAATTCTTTCAATGAATTTTTTTAGTTTTCAGCTGATGAACAGGTATCAGTTAATTTAACAGTATATGGACTGGTTGCTGTCCCGTTTCCCCCAGAAAACAAAACGCAAGATTTCAGAGAAATTACGGGACGCACGCCGTACGTGCTGCCGACGTAGTTGCCGCCCAAGTTGCCAGTGTAAGACGACCCGCCAACGATGAACACGCCAGCGCTGCTGTAGTTGTCCCAGATGTGCGGACTCATTGTCCACCAGTACGATGCTCCGCTTGATGCGTTCTGGGCTATATAATAACTTGAATTAGCACTTCCATATACTCCTCCTGCATATGCTACCTCATCTGCTGTGATTAATCCTATTGGATATGTTAACGCTCCATTTCCTACTGTTTCACTTGCTGTAAACCTATCTGCTTCATTACTACATATATATGTTGGTGACTTGCTTGCTTCTAGTCTTGCATATGCTGCATAGTAAAATGTATTTCCAGTTGCACTCCAACTTCCGCTTCCTACCCCCCTATCATTACAATATATCGCTGTTTTACTTATGTATCCATCATAATTTGGAAGCAAGTTTGCTTGATACCACGTGTCTACTACACTTTTTATACTACTATTTATATTTAGCCCATGTTGCTGACTTCTAGTGTACATGTACCCTACATATGCACTATTATTATAACTCGAGTTATATTCTTGAGAAGTATTTATAAATCCTCCTGTATCATTAGCACTTGTTCCTGCATATATTAAACGTACACTATTATCTTCATTTATTCGCACTATCCTCCAGTAGTATCCTCCGAACTCTACGTAGTTATTTGTTACGTTTCCTGCAAA
>CALVVN010000063.1 GCA_944363865.1 uncultured Bacilli bacterium | reverse complement strand
ATTAAAATAATACTCATTTGCATGAACACCCCTATCTGTTCTAGAACACCCTACACATTTTATATCTTCATCAAAAACCTTTGAAAGTACATTTTCAAACAAACCAAGAACAGTTCTTTTACATTTTTGCTTTTGCGACCCAAAAAAATCAACACCACTATAACATATTTTAAATAAATATCTCATAACAAATTCACTTCCAAAATATATCCATATAAAAATAATAAATGAAAAGCAAGTAACATCAAAGAATAAAAATTAAATCTACCAGTTCTAAAGTTTGTTCTTCTTTGTTTAACACTATACATTCTTAATTTTGCAAGATTATTAATCTCTTTCATCCTTTTAATTGTCAATCTCAAACTATTTTTTAAAGAATAAATAACAGCATAATATTTACCAACAACACCACTATGAACATAATCTATCCCCCTACTAGCTTGACATTTCAAAACCCTATTTTCAGTTGTTATAAGTGCAGGTATAAATCTAAAAACATTACCAATAACCAAAGAAATATAAGAAATATTAAAGTTTAAAAAATTAATAGGATTTAACACTTTATAAATACCGTAATCAAACTCACTAAGACTAGTTGTATGAACAAGTAAAGCCAAATATTCAATTATCAAAACAAACTTAAGTAAATAAACAATAGTAAGTTCTAAATTAAGTCCTAAACTAGCAAACATAAAAACCATAAGAATATATAAATATCTAAAGCCATAAAACATATTAAAGAAAAACCTAAAAGGCACTTTTGATTCAATTATTTGCAAAATTAATACTGCCAATATAAACAAATGTAATTGTAAACTAACACTACCAATCATAACTAGTATAAACAAGAAAAAGTTTAAAAGTTTTATAGTGACACTCATATTATGGATACTACTATCAACAGGATAATAAGAGCCAAACAAAGAACTAAAGGACATCATTACACACCCCCTTTACCAAATCTTTAACATCTTTATAATATCTAAAGTTCTTATTGTATTTACTTCTAACTAAATTAGAAAACTTCACGATATCAGGCGAAGAAATATTATATTTACCAAGCTTTAACTCATCATAAAAAAGTTTATTATCACCAGCCAAAACAATTTTACCATTATCAAGCACAAAAATATTACAATTAAACTCATAAATAAAGTTAACATCTCTACTTAATATAATTATAGTCTTATTATATTTCTCATTAATAAAATTCAAAATCCTTATTAATTCTTTTTTCTCCCGATAATTCAAATACAAACTAGGTTCATCTAAAATAATAACTTTAGGATTGTAAACCAAAACAGATGCGATACCTATTTTTTTTGCATCACTTAAAGACAAATCATCAACGTTTTTATTTAAATAATCTTCTGATAGACCAACAATTTTAAGTGCATCAACAATTCTAATACTCTTTTTATTAGTTTTATACTTAAAAAATTTAATAGCAAATTCAAGTTCACTTTTAACTTTTTTATTAAAAAACATTTCATCTTTATTTTTATATACAACGCCTACATCAAACCTTAAATTGTTAACATTTTTTATATTAGTTCCATCATTAACAAAACTGCCAATAGAAACTTTACCTTTAGTTGGCTTCATAATCCCATTGATCAACTGAGAAATAGCTGTTTTCCCAGCACCAGAGTTTCCCAAAAAGGCATATTTTCCACCACTACTAAGTTTAAAACTAACTTCATCAAGCAAAAGTTTTTCAGCATATGTCTTTCTATTAGCTAATAAACTAACGTTATCAAATTCTATTTCCATATGTTATCCACCAAACTTTCTAAATCAAAATAATAGTCATGCACAATACCATAATCCATCAAATATTTATTTACTTCTACAATAAAAGGTAAACCAAATCCCAATTTTTTCATTAACTTATCTTCATTTAAAACATTAATTGTCTTTCCACTTAACAAAATCTTAGTATCATCAAGAATAACAACTTCATTACCATATAAACACTCATTAACATTATTTGTAAAATTAAAAATAACATTTTCATTATTGACAAAATCACTCAAGTTTTTTAAAACAACTAAACGATCAACATAATCAAGTTCACATAGAACTTCATCCAACATTAAAACCTTTGGCTCACAAACCAAAGCACTAACAATTTTAATCTTAACTTTATCACTGCACCCTAGACAATTTGGATCCTTATTTAATAGGTGCGAAATATTAAAAAGTTTAGCATAATGTTCTAAAATATTTTCAATTTCATTTTTCTTTTTACCAAGAGATTCCATCCCAAAAGCAATTTCATCACTAACGGTTTCTCCAACAAAAATATTTAAATGTTTATTTAAAACAAAAGCAACATTTTTTTTGTACTTATTTATATTTTTAGAAGTAATCTTTGAAAACATTAAAGTTATATACTCATGGTTATTATAAAACAAAAGATTTTTTAACAATTTTTCTTTTCCACTACCCATAAATGTCACAAAAGAATTAAGTGGATAGCAAAAAGACAATTCTTTACTTTCGTTATATGTAAAATAGTTACTAAAATTCATCACAAAACTCCTTATAACTATTATACAATAAGTAAAACTAATATTAAAGTTTTTCTAAAAATTCATCTATTCTATTATAATTATTAATATCTTCATTTAATTTCTTTTGTATTTTATCTTTCATTTCTTCTATTTTATTATTAATAATATTACTATTTATAGCATTTTCTAAATATTCATTATAAGTATTTTCTAGTGCGGTTTCATAATTAATAACACCATCAGAGTTATTTACAATGACACTAATGCCAGCGCGATTAAGTCTACCTATAACACCACCAAAACTAGTGATAGGAAAGCAAGCGACGCCGCTATTAATTCTATATCCAAACATTTTCCATAATATGAGAGCGTCATCTCCAAAAGTTTTATAAAAACTACCTGATTTCATTACTACAATTTTATTACTATTTAAAATCTTTAAATTAGCATGTAACTCTTCTAATTTCATAATTCCTCCTATTAAATATCCATAATTTTTTCATATAAATTAGTATTACATCTTTGCAAAAAACCTTTGTAACTACCCTTACTTTTTAAATACATACTATAATCATACTTCTTTAAATTTTTAAGCCTTCTAGCTATTCTCCTTGATGTACTCACATTGTACCTAATCATCAATTTTTTATTAACTAACTGAAACTTATATCCTAAAAATGAAAATCCATTACTTAATTTATAAATATTACTTTTTTTGTTAGTAACCAATTTATATTCCGCAAGTTTCTCTCTAATCTTTATATAAGCATCCTTTAACCTTTCTTTATCAACATCTAAAATTACTAAGTCATCCATATATCTAATATAATTTTTAAATTTTAATTCTTCTTTAATATAATGATCTATATTATTTAAATAAAATATTGCTAATATTTGACTTGTCATATTACCAATAGGTAGCCCCTTTCCATAATAATATAACGGTATTCTACTTATTTCTTCTACTTTTAATAACTTTTCTTTATTACTTATATTTAATTTCTTAACACGATTAATTTCCTTATTTTTCAAATATTTTATTTCTCTATTTACATAAGGTTGATTTGTGGTATCAAGTACATCTTTTATAATATCAAGTGCTCTTTTATCTTTAATTTTTCTTTCTAGTTCCCTCATACATATCTCATGATCAATATTATAAAAGTATTTACTTATATCTATTTTCAGGACATAAATATCTTTTTTATAATATCTAAGTCTGTTTATATATTTTAATAATAATTCATATGCATACCCACTACCCTTTTTATATCGTGTAGCAACATTACCATCAACTAAAGATTTTTCAATTGCAGGAAGTAAAATATACTTACTAATTAAATGATTTACAATCTTATCTTCAACTTTTTCACTCATTATTAATCTATATTTAGGTTCAGTTATCAAAAAAATTTTATATTTATCAAAAACATAACTTTTATTTTTTAATCTTTCTAAAACATCAATTATATTTTGATTTAAGTTTAAAAAATATTTATACACTTCTTTTTTATTTTTACAGTTCTTTTTAATAGTTTTATACATAAGTATACACCTATTATAATCAAGAATATTTTCATAAAGGCTACTCATTCTTTTCATTATTTATCCACCCATAACACATCTTTCTTATTTCATTTAAAGCATTCAAATATGCATCAAATCTCTTTTTTTTAATAATACCTTTTTCATAAATTGCACCAATATAGTAATCAATCAAAGATATATTCGTTAACATTTCTTTCTGATATTTACTCCGAATATTTCCCTTATTAATATTAGCGCGAATAGTATTTTCTATTAAAGAATACATATTTTCTTCCAGTTTAATCTTTAAAGCTAAATGAATTTTAGGAAAAGAGGTAAAAATATAAGTTTCTGAATAACTAATTAACCATTTAACCTTATCCAATATTTTAAATTCACGCATACAAACTCCTTATTAAGAGATCTATTTCAATAAAGAATAGTACTGCATTTCTCTTTAAAAAAAATAAGGCAGTCCACTACTGCCTTAACTAACTATATTATAAAATAAATTAAAAATTATGTCAAACAAAAAATACTCGGAAATATAATTATATTTCAAATAACTTACTTTACAATTATATATAAGTATTAAATGTTTTTAGCTTTCGCAAGGAATTACACTTGTTTTCTCAAAGCTCGCTCTACTATAACTATTGTTATGAACTCACTACTCATCAAGAGAAAATTACGGGACGCACGCCGTTCGTGTTGTTGACCCAATCGTTGCTCAAGTTGCCAGTGCTAGACGACCCGCCAACGTTGAACGCGTTAGCGTTGTTGTTCCAGTTGTACGGACTCTAAACAGTACAAAAAAGCACCCATCTATTAGTATAATCCCTATAAAATATCATCTATATTTTTATATTTGAATTATATTATAAAATCAAAAATAAAACAATTATTTTACATGAAATTCATAAAATTACTAATCACGTAAAATTTGTTTTATATATTTTTAGCTTTCGCAAGGAATTACGCTTGTTTTCTCAAAGCTTGCTCTACCATAACTATTGTTATGAGCTTGCTATTCATCAAGAGAAAATTACGGGACGCACGCCGTTCGTGTTGTTGACGTTGTTGTTGCTCAAGTTGCCAGTGCTAGACGACCCGCCAACGTTGAACACGTTAGCGTTGTTGTTGTTGTTGTTCCAGTTGTACGGACTCAAAAAATCCGAAAAAGGCAGCCATCTATTAACATAATCCCTTATAATAAACAAATTAAGAGAAAGTGAGGTGTTTTTTTACTATCTTGATATTATAAAGAATAAATTTTTACTACGATAAGCTATATGAAAATTACACTTTCTCAAAAATATAAGAGTAACGTACTACTCTTATAGCATTATTATATAATAAAACAAAAAATAAAACAATACATAAAATATCATTTTCAATAATTTTAATTAAAATTTACTAACAATATTGACGTTTGTTTTATATATTTTTAGCTTTCGCAAGGAATTACACTTGTTTTCTCAAAGCTCGCTCTACCATAACTATTATTATGAGCTTACTATTCATCAAGAGAAAATTACGGGACGCACGCCGTTCGTGTTGTTGACGTTCCAATTGTCCAAGTTGCCAGTGTTAGACGACCCGCCAACATTGAACACGTTAGCGTTGTTGCTGTTCCAGTTGTACGGACTCTAAACAGTACAAAAATAGCACCCATCTATTAGTATAATCCCTTTTTTTCAAAAAGCGCATTTATGCGCTTTTTGAAACGAAACTGCGAAAAGGTTTTCGCAGTTTACTAATTTTCAACGTTTGCACACGACTCAGGTAACTCTACTGTATATGGACTGGTTGCTGTCCCGTTTCCTCCAGAAAACAGAACGCAAGATTTCAGAGAAATTACGGGACGCACGCCGTACGTGTCGGAGACGCCCCAATTGCCCAAGCCGCCAGTGCCAGACGACCCGCCAACATTGAACACGCGAGCGTTGTAGCTGCCCCAGAAGTACGGACTCATTGTCCACCAGTACGATGCT
>CALVVN010000062.1 GCA_944363865.1 uncultured Bacilli bacterium | reverse complement strand
CTTACATCTGTTGTTTATCTGCATCACCAACTATTTATCTTGCACTGGTCGTTTCTATTTCTCTTTTTTTCAGTCCAACAATTCCAAATAGTTTTTGTATTTTGAATTCTTTTTTACTTCCATCTAGTCTAACGCATACCACATTTTCTCCTACTTTTATTTTACCTTGTTTAATTCTTCCGATTCCTATTCTTCCAACGTAGTCATTATAATCTAGTAATGCTGGTTGTAATATTAATGGGCTTTCTTCATCCCTATTTGGTTCTGGTATATACTTGATTATTGTATCAAATATTGGTTTCATTGTTTTTTCTTGTGCATTTAAGTCTGGGCTTAAACTTGATGTTCCATTTAAAGCTGATGCGTATACTACTGGAAAATCTGCTTGTTCTTCACTAGCACCTAATTCAATAAATAAATCCAAAACTTCATCAATCACTTCATCTATTCTTGAATTTTCTCTATCTACTTTATTTATAACTACTATAGGCTTTAATTTTGCATCCAATGCCTTTTTTAGCACAAATCTTGTTTGTGGCATTGTTCCTTCTTTGGCATCTACTAGTAAAATTACACCATCTACCATGTGCATAATTCTTTCTACTTCTCCGCCAAAGTCCGCATGTCCTGGTGTGTCTAGTATGTTTATTTTATAGTCATCGTAATAAACTCCTGTAGCTTTTGCTAATATTGTTATTCCTCTTTCTCTTTCTATATCATTAGAGTCCATTGCTCTTTCTTCTAGTTTTTCGTTTTCTCTGAATGTTTTTGAATCTTTTAATAGTTGATCTACTAAAGTTGTTTTACCATGGTCTACGTGTGCGATGATAGCTACATTTCTTATTTGCATGTTTTCACTTCCCTTTTTACCTAGTGTATTATAGCACTTAGATTTTTGGTTGTCTATGAATTTTTACATATAAAAAGGGAATGTTTTCCCTTTTATAAGTTTGCAACATATTTTTGTATTTCTTCTTTTTTGTTTGTTTTTTCCCAATTAAACTTATCTTGTCCGAAGTGACCATAAGCTGCTGTATTTTTATATATTGGTTGTTTTAAATCTAATTCTTTAATTATGTTTGATGGTCTAAAATCAAATACTTTATTTATTATTTCTTCAATTTTTTGCTCATTTTCTTTTCCAGTATTGTATGTATTTACGTAAATTGATATTGGTTTTGCTACTCCTATTGCATAGGATACTTGTATTTCACATTTATCAGCAAGTCCCGCTGCAACAATATTTTTTGCCACATATCTTGCGTAGTATGCTGCACTTCTATCCACTTTTGTGTAGTCTTTTCCACTGAACGCACCACCACCATGACTGCAACTTCCACCATAAGTATCTACTATTATTTTTCTTCCAGTAAGTCCAGAATCTCCAGCAGGACCACCTATCACAAATCTTCCAGTTGGATTTACATATATTAAAGTATTTTCATCAATTAGATCTTTAGGCACTGTCTTCTCTATAACTTCTTTCTTTATATCTTCTCTCATTTGTTCTAAAGATATTTCTGGATTGTGTTGATTTGATATAACTATTGTGCTTACTCTTACTGGCACATCATTTTCATATTCTATTGTAACTTGTGTTTTCCCGTCAGGTCTCAAGTATGGTAATGTCTTATTTTTCCTTACTTCTGTAAGTTTTCTTGCTAATTTGTGCGCTAAAGAAATTGGTAATGGCATTAATTCGGGCGTTTCGTTTGTCGCGTAACCAAACATCATTCCTTGGTCGCCTGCACCTCTTTCAACTTCGCCACCTTCTTTTGTTTCTAGTGAGTTATCAACACCTAGCGCAATGTCACTTGATTGTTTATTTAGTTCTATTCTAACAGGGCATGTATAACCATTAAAGCCATATTCATCTTTATCATAGCCAATGTTTATTATTGTGTCCCTTACAATTTTTTCAACATCTATCTTTCCTTTGCTTGTTATTTCACCCATTATAAGTACGCCTTTACAAGATATAGCTGTTTCACACGCTACTCTTGAATCAGGGTCTTCTTTTAAATATGCATCTAAAATGCTATCTGATATTTGATCAGCTACTTTATCTGGGTGACCTTCAGTAACTGATTCTGATGTAAATAATTTTTTCATAATACCTCCTTATTAAACTTATTAAGAAAAAAACTTAAGGGTATCTTCCTTAAGTTTTATATTTAATCTTATCTTTCGGATAATACCGCAGGAATTAGCACCACACTTTATAGTAGGTTGCTGGGTTTCACAGGGCCTGTTCCCTCCACTCCTCTTAATAAGTTATTTTTTTATTTACGATTTAATTATATTATAAATTATACTTTTTATCAATGGTTTTTGTGGTTGTTTACAATATTTAATTTAAAAATTATTTTATTGATTTCACATTTCTATTATAGTGATACATATATTGTATGCATAGCCCAACGTTATTGTCAAACTTATTGCCTAAGAAATTACTAATTTCTTTTATATTCCCTTTTAATCCGTAATAATTTTCTACAAAATGCATAACCCAAGTATCAATAGGAAAAACATCAAATCGGGCAAAACCAAATAACAAAATACATGATGCAACCTTTAATCCAACGCCTTTAATTTCCATTAAATAACGTAAGGCGTCAGTAGTATTCATATTTTTTATCTCAATAGCGAATTGCCTATGATTTTTGAGAAATTCTATCATGCTAATTATATACTTATCTCTAAAACCTATTTTAATAGGAATTAGATCATCTAATTTCAATTTTATTATACTATCGTAAGAAGGAAATAAAAAATATTCCTTTTCATTAAAAATGATTTTTTTACCATACAATTTACAAAAAGTTTCTATTGAATTAGAAATTCTTTTTACATTATTATTTTGACTTATAATATAACTAACCAACATTTCTAACTCATTTTGCTTAAGAACTCTATAATGTCTACAACAATTTAAAATATCAGAAAAATCTACGTTTTCTTTACACAAATTATTAATAATTAAATCATAATTTCTACTTAAATCAAAATATTCAATAACAACACTTTCTAAATTATGAGAATTACTTGAAGTAACATATAAAAACTCTCCTACTTGTTTAACATTAATTACCCTATCACTTAAAACAACATCAAAACTTCCGTCTTCCAATTGATGCGCTCTAAAACATTGACCACTGAGCAAAGTCTCTGATAAACACATATTTCCACAATAAACTTTAATCATAAGCCTAACTTACCATAATAGTTAATATAACTACCATTTTTTGACGTTAAAATTAAAGAGGACATTGTAAACTTTTGATAAACATCCCTATTAATTTCATCCACATAATCACTAGGAATATTTTCTACAAAAGGGGTAAAAGTTTCAGAAATCGCATCATATTTACCTTTTCCTGTTATCCAACTTCTATCCGAATAGATTACTAACCCATCGCCTTCTGCAAATACATCTCTACCCATTAGCAGCCTAGAATCATAAGGAACGCCGAACAAATTATAAACTGTAGGTAATACATCTATACTACTGACATACTTATCCACATAGATTGGTTCTAGCATAGCTGAATTATAAATAATCAATGTAGTTTTATATAAATCAAACTTATTATTTCTATCAAAAGAACTAACCTCATTTATTTCGCTTTCTTTTAAACCATATGGATAATGATCTGGAGAAATAACTATAACTGTATCATCTAACTTGCCAACTTCTTCTAAATATCCAAGCAACTTTTCCATTGCACGATCAAACTCAATATTAGCAGCAATATAAGCTTTTACATTACTGCTATAAGGCAAATCAGCAACAAGTTCCCTATTCTTATAACTCATTGAATTACCCGTAAAAGTATAATTTAAATGACCACTTACTGTCATATAATAAGTTAAAAACTTTTCTTCATTAATAAAACTAGAATACGTTGCATCTATCATTTCAACATCACTTTCAGGCCAAACCCTACAATTCATCAATTTTTCAAGACCATTACCACAACCAACATAATTAAAGCCCATATTAGGATGAGACTTATCCCTATCATAATAAGAATACGTATGATTGTGCCAAGCATTGGCAACATATTCTAACTCTTTAAACATATTTCCCAGTGCAAAAGGCATATCAATAAAACTACTTCTATACATACTCCAAACACCTTCTTTAGGAATTAATGAATTCATAAACATATATTCTCCATCAGAAGTGGAAACAGTAAAAAGTGGTTGATAATAGTTATTAAACACAAAACCATTAGTACTCATTTTGTATAAAGTTGGTGTTAATTCAGGACTAATAGCTATAGTATCAAAACCTTCAGCAGTTATATAAATAAGATTTTTATCTTTAAACATTCCAGTATAATCATTTTGTTCAGTAGGCTGAACACTTGAAAAATATTCGTGCATAGACCTAACAGTTTCATCACTTTCATTTGCCAAGAGAGATGCAAAATCAATTTCAAGCATATTATATTTAATTTCCTCTTCTATAATTACCTCTTCTTGACTATTTGTATCCACCCATAATTTCTCTTCAAATCCAAAAATAAATCTTTTTAAATCAAGCCTTTCCATTGTTAAAAGCCCCATTTTATTAACTGTTAAAATAGGTGCATGTGTATCATTATATAATCTTTTATACGAATACATTCCTTCATCATTAAAATAAATTAAAAGACCAGTTCCTACAAACAATAATAACATTATAACTAAATTAACAATAATTCCAAACCTCTTATATCTTTTAAAACTAAAAACTTTATGACCAAAAATAGCAAACAATAACGTTGGTACAAACATTAAAACTAATGCTAACCAGTTTCTCGCCATCATATCCAAAATTGCACTAAAAAATCCTAAAACTTGGCCGGTACCAGTTGTTAAAGAGAATATGGAAAAAATAGATTCGTAAAAAGCATAATACACTAACTGTGCCATAAATAAAATAGTTATAAAGAAACTAAGAATAATAGTTAACACATGATTTATTTTTTCTGAAAAAACATTTGTAATAAAATAGAACAATATAGCAATAGGAATACTGAAAAAAAGTATAGTTAATGTATCCAACGAAAAAACATTATTAAACACAAAAAACTTATACATTAATTCTAAATAAAAAATCAAAAATATGTACCAAAATAAACTTTTAACTTTTTTCATAATGACTCCTATAAATATTATATCACAATTAAAAAAATTAAAAACAACAAAATGATATTTGCTGTTTTTAAAAATTACTCAACTGTGACACTTTTAGCTAGATTCTTAGGTTTATCAATATCACAACCTTTTTTATTTGCTACTTCATATGCTATAAACTGAAATGGAATAATATTGACAACTGCTTGAAAAAAATCATTAACCTTTGGAACCTTAATAATACTTTCAAAATAATGTTCATCAAATTCAAATTCATCCGTAGTTATAAGATATAATTTTGCTCCCCTACTTTTCGCCTCGATAGCATTAGACAATGATTTATCAAATATTTCATTTTCAGTTAATATACAAAAAACAGGTGTTTCGTTTTCAATTAACGCTATTGGACCATGCTTTAGTTCCCCTGCTTGATAAACATCACTATGGATATAACTTATTTCTTTAAGTTTCAAACTTGCTTCTAAGCCTAAAACATAATCCAAACATCTACCGATGAAATAAATGTGTTCTTTATCAAACACCTTACCAGCAATAGACGAATAATCTAAATCATACAAACTTGTAATTTTACTTTTTAAATTAGAAAATTCAGAAATAAGATTATTTTTTAAACTTTCATCTATAGTTCCTTTAATATATCCAAGTTTTTGTGCTATTAAACTAAGTTCTAATACTTGAGTAAAATATCCTTTAGTAGTTGCGACAGCTATTTCAGGGCCAGCTAACATAAGCATAACCATTTTTGCTTCCTTAGCAATACTAGAAGATGGGACATTAACTATCGCTAAAGTATCAACATTAGATTTATTTGCCATTCTTAAACATGCCAACGTATCAGCAGTTTCACCACTTTGACTAACGACTATCAAAAGCGAACTTCCAGTATAAAAATGATTTTTATATCTATACTCACTAGCGACATCAACATTCACTTGCACACTTCCGTCACTCACATATTTATCTATTAAATATTTGCCAACACATGCTGCATAATAAGCACTACCGCAAGCGACTATATCAATCTTATCATACTTTGAAATATCTGGAATATCTTCTGAATAATTATCCTCTTCAATAAACTTATTATATAATTTAGAACATAAATCTATTTGTTCATTCATTTCCTTTAACATAAAATGTTCATATCCATTCTTCTGAGCATCTAGAATAGTCCAACTAGCTATTTTTACATCTTTACTTACTTTACCTGATTCATTATAAACTAAAACATCATCTTTAGTTACTTTAACAATTTCGCCTTCTTCAATATCAATATATTTTTTAGTATAAGGTAAAATCACTGAAATATCAGAAGCTATAAAATTCTCGCCGTTTCCAACTCCTACAATAAGGGGACTATCCTTTCTCATCGCATATAAAACATCTTTTTCATCCCCAAACATTATTACAAGAGCATAACTTCCTTTTAACTTCATCTGAGCATATATTAAAGCATCATACTTATTACCCTTATAACTATCTATTAAAGCTGCAATAATCTCTGAATCAGTATCGGTTTTAAAAGAATATCCTATAAGTTCTAATTCTTTTCTTAACTCCCTAAAGTTTTCAATAATTCCATTATGAACCAATGTAACATTTGCATTTGAATGAGGGTGACAATTTAACTCATTAACTGCACCATGAGTTGCCCATCTAGTATGTCCAATTCCACTACAGTATTTATCATGGATGCCTTTAACCTTTTCTTCTAAGTTAATAATTTTACCAACACTCTTTATAATTTTTAAATCTTTATTATTCCTCATTGCAAGTCCAGCAGAGTCATACCCTCTATATTCAAGACACTTAAGACCTTGCACTAAAACATCAGTAACATTTCTGTTACCAATATATCCTACAATTCCACACATTAAAAATTTCCTCCATATAAAAACGATTATTATGATATACATTTTGTAATAAGAAAATATTTTATTTTTTGTAGTATATCTAACGATTAATTAACCGCAGTAGTACCCGCCGAATTTTCGATTACCTACTGACCTCGTCAACTTTAAAAGTTCTGGCGCTCATTAAATATTTAAACAACAACCCTCCTTATAAATACTTAACTATTATAATTATATCAATATTATTAAATAAAATGAATATTATTTTACATATTGTGTAAATAAAAAAAGACAACAAAATGTTTATTTACATTTTTAGTTTGCCTTTCATACTCTTTCCACCTTTAAGTCCATTTACATTTTGTAATATATTTGTGTCAAACGAAGAAACTTTTTTTCTTTTATTTTTATAATCTTTAATAGCTAAAGTAATTAAATCATCTAATAATGTTTTGTAATTTTTTCCACATTCTTTCCAAAGATAAAATGACAAAGATCCTGGTATAATATTAGGTTCATTTACATAAACTTTACTATTTTTTTTGTCAAACAAGAAATCAATTCTAACAACTCCAGATAAGTTAAACAATCTAAACACTTTTTCTGATAGAGACTTAATTTCAGTTTCAATTTTTGGTTCAACTCTAGCAGGGATTATTCTATTAGTATTAATCATTCCTTTACTTTTAGTACCTTTTTTACCACCAATGTATTTATCTCTATAACTTAAAAACTCATCTATTCCCATAACTTCTTCTAACGGACTAACTACCAAATATTCACTATTTCCTAATACACTAGCATTAATTTCAACTAGATTGTTTATCACTTTTTCAACGACAATTTTACTGTCATATTTAATAGCTTCTTCCACACAGTCTTTTAATTCATTAGCCTCGTGAGCAACAGTAATTCCAACACTACTTCCTAACCTTGCTGGCTTAACGATAACAGGAAATCCTAATTTTTCAATTTTATTATTTATTAAATCTTCATCATTAACATATTCATAATCATAAAACCAAACATAATCCACGATTGGCAAGTTTTCACTCTGCATCAATTTCTTCATTACTACTTTATCTTGACCAATAGCAGACCCTAAAACACCACTTCCCACATAAGGAATGCCTATACTTTCCAAATAACCCACTAATGAGCCATCTTCAACATTCGCACCATGAACGATTGGAAATGCTATATCAACTTTATTTTCAACACGTTTAAACAATCCTTTTTGCTTTAACAAAACAAAGTCATTTTTCCTTTTACATAAAACTATAGGAATAATATTTTTATACAAAAAGTCTAGATTCTTAAAATTATCTATATTTAATAGTTCCATTCCAGTATACCAATTTCTATCTTTATCTATGTATATAGGAACGACCTCATATTTATCATCATCCATATTATTGATTGCCTGTAAAGCACTAATGATACTCACTTCATGTTCAACACTTTTTCCTCCAAAAATAACTCCAACTTTAATCTTCATAATTAACCTTAACTCCTTTCACTAAACAGATCTGGCAAATCATTTTCAAGTAAAACATATGTTGTATTTTCCCTCAATTTTTTTATTAATTCAAACGCATCCTTAACATCATTTAGAATATGCACTTTAGACATATCAAACTTACTTTCAACTAAACCATCATATATAAACTTAGTTGCTTTTTTTCCAATAAGAATTACTTCATCAACTTTACCATACATATACTTTCCAAACTCTTTATTAAGATTATCTTGTTCGCTTCCAAGTTCTATCATACCAGGCGTAACAATTATCTTCTTTCCTTCCATCATTGAAAGAACATCTAAAGCCATCTTTGATCCAACAGGATTAGAATTATAAGCATCATCTATAATGTACATGTCATTAACTTTTTTTAATTCAAGTCTATGTTCAACTGGTTCTACCTTTTTTACAGCATATATTAATTGTTCAACACTTATACCCAATGAACGACCTAAAGCTATACCTGACAATATATTATAAATATTCGCTTTTCCCAACAACTTTGTTTCAAACTCATATTTATTTTTATCGCCTTTAAACACACATGTAAACTTTGTGCCTTTATTAGATAATACAATATTTTGAGCCAAAACATCAACATTTTTATTTTCAATTCCAATCCACAAAACTTTAACATTATTTTTAAGTTGATAATTAATTTGTAACTCATCATCTCCGTTTAAAACGGCAATTCCATAGCTAGGCAAACTCTCAATCAATTCAAACTTAGTTTTTTGAATGTTTTCTTGGGTTAAAAAAGTTTCCAAATGAGCAGTCCCAATTTTAGTTAAAATACCATAGGTAGGATGAACTAAATCACATAATTCTTTAATTTCTCCTACTCTACACGCGCCCATCTCAGCAATGAAATAGTCGTTAAACTTATCCAAATAATTATTAATAGTAAGCATTAATCCATTAGGTGTATTATAATTTTTAGGTGTTGGAAACGAATTATATTTAACATTTAAAATATCATTAACTATATTTTTACTACTTGTTTTACCATAACTACCAGTAATTCCAATAACTTTAGTATTTTTCATATCTTTTAATTTATTTTTAGCTTTCCTTTTATAGTAAGCGAAAACACCTTTTTCTATAGGCGTATTAATCAAATTAATTAAAATAATTAACAAGTATAATAAATATACTACTAACCCCAATATAAGATAGTAAATATTTACAAAATAAATATCAAAATCAAGTAAAATCAACGCTAAAATAATAATAACAATTAAATATAAAGTAAAAAACATCCTTTTAACCCTAGCAGTAACAACTAAAGGTTTTTTACTTTCCTTTTTTAAATCTTTCCTATTTATTAAATATAAAAATAAATATACTAGAAAAAATATAATTGTTGATAACTTATAATTTATAAACATTAAAAATGTAAACGCTAAAAATATTAAATCTAGAGAAATAAAACAACTAACAAAATTATTTTTAATCCAATTAACATAAGAATCAAAATGATACCTATTTTGTTGAAACATGTGCATAACTTTCTTAAGCTTAACATTAAAATATAAGAAATAAGAAAACAAAGAAACAATAAAATAACACATAACTATTTACCTCCAAAAAATGAATTTAAAATATTCACAATTTCATTTAAGTGTTCCAAATAAGCATAATGGCTAGCTCCTTCAAATTTTATTACTGCACTATCTTTAATTAAGTTTTCTAATTCATAAGCGCGTTCAATAGAAACAGCAGAATCATTAGTACCCCAAATTAACAATGTAGGACAACTAATCTTTTTAGCATCATTAGAAACATCCGTGTTTACAGTTTTAACTAAAACATTTCTCATCATATCGCTAGCATTTTTGTAATCCGTTGAACCAATTCTCTTTTTCATTGAATTACCTAAAGTTTTTAATCCAGGAACCTTGACCAATGACTTTAAAACTTTTGTTTTTAACGATAAGTTTTCCACTTCTTTTTTAAAAGGACTAGCTAATAATACCAACTTATCAACACTATATTTACTTGAATAAACAATAGACACCTTTCCACCAAAAGAATGACCTATCAAAGAAACGTTTTTTAGTTTTAAATGTTCTATCAAATTATGAATTGCATCAGAATAATCATAAACGCTCCAAGCATAAGTTGGCTCACTACTTAAACCAAACCCCGGCAAATCTAATATTAAAATATTGAATATATTTTTAAAATTATCTGCTAGTCTTTTCATCATTTCTATATTTTGACCCCATCCATGTAAAAAAACTAATGTAGAATGTTTTCTATCGCCATACATCACATAATTAATATTAACACCATTAACTTTAAATGTCATAAAAAATCACCTAATATATTTTACTCATATATACACTTTAATTATAACATATAACTATTATATTGACATAAAATATTAGTTTTGTTACAATAATTAACCAAATAAGGGGGAATTATGAGAGAAATCATTTTAACAGATGAGATAAAAAAAACAGTTTTAACACCAGATAACTTTTTAGGCAAAGGAAATGAAGGGCGAGTATTTAAGTTTTCAGACACTGAAACACTAAAGATATACTATGGAATATTCAGAGATTACATCTTTAATTCAAGTAGAAAACCAAATGATATTGAAGTTGAAGCAAGTGAAACATATCACAATAGAATACTAGATTTAGAATTAAGACAGAATTTAATAGGAAGAACTAGTTTACCAAAAGGGCGCGTTACATTAAACGGATTAACTATTGGTTGTATACTAAAATATCACGATAATCATTTTCCGTTAGTTATGCATTATTTTGAAAGCGACGAAACAGTTTTAAAGACATTTAGAGAAATATGCAAATCAGTAAATGAATTAACAACATATTGTATTTATCCAACTGATGTACATGAGCAAAACGTTTTGATAGAAAAGCCAACATCAACGCCGGAACTTATTGATGTTGATGGAGAATATATACATATCCATGATACTCCGGACAAACCGGATGAAGAAGAAACATACCACAAAACAATGCAACTTATTATAAATTATATAAGACTAAAGAAAAGTAATAATCCTCTGATGAGCGATGAAGAAGTTTTTGAAAGCATACATTTAGCTCCACAATACATTGATTTACTATTAAAATATAATCCGAGTTATGAAGAATTAATTGATTTTTTAAACTACTGTTTGACTGATAGAGTTTTAGAAAAGGCACCTACATATAGATTGCAAAATAAACCATTTTAATATTCACAAAAGCACATATAATGGTATAATATAACATATAGGAGGAAATAACAATGTTAAAGATATATAATACTCTAACTAGAAAAAAAGAAGAATTTAAAAGCATAAACGAAAAGAAAGTAGGATTATATGTCTGTGGCCCAACTGTTTATGGATACCCACACTTAGGGCATGCTAAAAGTTATATAAGTTTTGATATAATTCATAGATACTTAAAATACATTGGTTATGACGTTAAATATGTCCAAAATATAACTGATGTTGGACATTTAGTGGGAGATGTAGATGAAGGCGAAGACAAAATTGAAAGACAAGCCAAAATAGAACAAACAGATCCCGTTGCCATTGCATATAATTACGAAAATATATATTTTGAATGCATGGATAAATTAAATATAGAAAGACCAACAATAAGTTGTCGAGCGACTGGACATATAATAGAAATAATAGAAGCAGTAAAAACTCTTATTGAAAAAGAATATGCATACGTAACTGACGAAGGCAACGTTTACTATCGAGTAAAAAAATTTAAAGGTTACGGAAAATTATCTGGAAGAAATATTGAAGAAAACTTAAGTGGTGAAAGAATAGAAATAAAAAATGATAAGGAAAATCCTGAAGACTTTGCGTTATGGAAACATGCAGAAAAAGGGCACATAATGAAGTGGCCTAGTCCCTGGGGAATGGGATACCCTGGTTGGCATATAGAATGCTCGATAATGTCAAAAAAATATTTAGGAGACACTTTTGATATCCATGGTGGTGGAATGGATAATATATTCCCGCATCATGAGTGTGAAATTGCACAATCAGAAGCATTGAATGATAAACCATTTGTCAATTACTTCATACATAATAATCTTGTAACTGTTAACGGTCAAAAAATGGGAAAATCTTTAGGAAACTTTATAACACTTCCTGATTTATTCAAAGAATATAATCCAAAAATAATCAGATTTTACGTATTATTGACTCACTACAGGAGACCGACTGACTTTGACAAAGAAAAAATAAATGAAGCAATAAAAAATTATGAAAAAATTGAAAAAACATATTATAAAATTAAAAAAGAAACTATAAATATTGAAAATAATAAAGAATATGATGATATAAAAGAACTAAAAAACAATTTTATTGAAGCAATGAATGATGACTTCAATACTGCATTAGCAATTAGCTACTTATATGAAGTAGTAAAAATAGCAAATACAGAATTAAACAACAACGAAAAAGATAAATACAAATTAAAATATATTGAAGCCTTTATAGAAGAATGTGCAATGAAAATATTAGGTCTTAAATTTGAAGAAGAAGCAAAAACAGATGAAGAATTACTAAACTTTGTGTTAGACTTAAGAAATGAATTAAGAAATAACAAAAATTATGAATTGAGCGATAAAATAAGAGATGAATTAACTAAATTGGGTTATGAAGTTAATGATAGAAAAACTAATTAATATATAAAAACCTCTAGAAATTCCTAGAGGTTTTAACTTACCTATAAACTTTAAAAGTTAAACATTAACCATTCAGGTTTAAATATCATTAATAGTCCAATAATAACCATAATAATACCACCTATAAGATGAGAATATTTAGTATATTTACTTGAAATTGCCTTAATCTCTAGTGTCTTCATAGCGACAATAAATATAACAAAATCATCAATCATAAAGAATAATACATAGAGCAAAATATAAATTGAGTATTCTATAACGCTTAAATTATTTAAAGCTAACACTTGGGTAAAAATTACAGGTAGTCCTAAAGAACAAAGTAACTCTAAAACATTTACAGATACTGCTAATAGCATAATTCCTATAATAGCAAGCACAAAGTATTTTTGAGAGACAACTAAACGAATTTTGTTCATTATTTTAGTCCTACTTTTTTCATTTGTAACAGTACACCCAACATCATCATTTTTTGATTTAATAAAATTATAAATATTATAAAGTCCAAATATAATAGCAAATGCAGATATCATAAGCCTAATCGCATTCACACTTGAAACAAACATTGCTAAATTAAGCCACGACACCATAAATAACATATACACAAGTCCACTTGTTATTAAAAATACACTTCCTAATATCCACATTTTTTTCTTATCGTTCATTCCAAATAACATTGTAATTAAAAATACAAGTATCCATAATGCACAAGGATTAAATCCGTCTACAAAACCCATTACAATAGAAAGTATAGGCAAAGATACATCTTTAGCATTAAACTCTCCTAATAATGGAACTTCAAAATTATTTAATTCTTCTTCAGTAACACTATTATCAATGTTTTCTTCGCCTTGCTCATTAGCATTGTTTTCATCATCTTCACTTCCTATAGGAACATCATCAATGATAATTTCAGGTTCATAAAGTTCAACATTCAAATACTCCCCTACTTCATCAACATAATCATTTTCTAAATAATAATTTATTAAAGTTTCAATTCTTGTTCTTAAAGAATCACTAAATCCAACTACAGCTTCTTCTCCAATAACTAAAAAAGGAACACCACTAGAATTATAATCTAGTATTTCTTGAACATCATAATATTTTTGTATATTATCATTTTCACTTATTTCATATTCATATAAAACCACATTAGAATTATTTTTTAAATACTCATCAAACCAAGTAAGTTCATCTTTACAATGATTACAGGTTTTACTATGAAATAAGTAAATATTTATATATTTTTCTTCTGCACTAATAACAGGAGAAAACAAAAACAAACAAAGTAAGAATAAAACAATTTTTTTCACTTCAATTTTACCTCCAGACTAGTCAGAATACTTTCAATATCACTTTTACTATGTTCTCCATTTATTTTTTTTAATACTTTATCGTTATCATCTACAAATTCTATAATAGGTAATTTTTCACTCTCATTAAAGTTCAAAAACTTATCCTTGTCGTTATCAAAATCATAAGAAATATAATCAAACTCATATTTATCTGATAATTGTTTTATAACATTATCCATAACAATGCAACTCATACACCAAACTGCACCATATTTTATAATTTTTATTTTAATCACCTCTACAACTATAAAATAAGTATACATATTTTTTCGTTTTTTGTAAACTTATAGTATTAAATTTAAAAAAATATCTATAATGATAATATGAATAAATTAAAAGATGGAATAAGAATTTTTTTACCAATAATATTGGGAAGTATGATTGGCTATTTAATTAAAGATTCTATTGACTATAACATATTAAATCAGCCACCATTAAGTCCCTCATCAGCTGCTTTTCCAATCGCTTGGAGTATATTATATTTAGTAATTGGTATATCATATTGCATTTATAGAAAAAAATACAATGAGAAAAAAACAATAATATTATATTACGTAGGTCTATTTTTTAACTTATTATGGCCACTTTTATTTTTTATGTTTAAGTTAAGATTTATATCAATAATCTGGATAATAATTCTATTACTATTAACAATTAAACTATTTATAAATTACAAACGAGAAAACAAAATATCAGCATATTTGCTAATACCCTATATTATTTGGCTAATATATGCGACATATTTGAACATTGGAATAGTAGTATTGAACTAGAAATTATTTAAAAACTTTATCCATCAATTTTTTTACATTTTCTTTTCTAATATCAGTTAGATTATTTAGTATTTTTATCTCTACTACATCCCCTTCTTTAACCGAAGGAACCAAAAGAAGAGGAAGATTACAGAAAACACCAGTTTGCAATTCAATAACACAAAAATCATTCTCAATTCTATCAACTATTACTTTCATATTCCACCTCAACAAAAATATTATTTCCATCTGAACTAAAAATTATATTACCGTTTACACTAGTATTAAACACTTTTGCACCACTATTAGTCCATCTATCTACTACATTACTACTTGGTAAATCATACTGATTATCTTTACCAGACATTATAACAGCATAATCTGCATCAACAGCATTCACAAAATCCATACTTGAAGATGTATCACTGCCATGATGCCCTACCTTAATAACATCTGAATTAGCATATTCAATTATCTCTTCTTCAACTAACGCTTCAGCATCCCCCATAAATAAGAAACTAGTCGAGCCATATTCCAATTTAACTACAACCGAATAATTATTGAGATTACTATACTCCTCTAGAGTCGGAGATAAAATATTAACTTTTAAATGTTCATCCTGAAATATAACCATTCCACTAGATGCAGCGTTTACTTCTAAATTCAAATTATAAATAGTATTTAATAAAGTTTCGTAAGTTTGACTTGTATGGATAACCTTAGGTAAATATATCTCTTTTATATCATATGAATTTATAACGTTAACTAACCCACCTATATGATCAGAATGAGGATGTGTTCCAATTAAATAATCGATTTTACTATAACCTTTATCATTTATAAACTCTATAACATTATCGCTTTCATATTCTTCACCAGCATCAATTAACATAGTTTCATTATTAGGTAACTCAATAAATATTGAGTCGCCCTGCCCGACGTCAATAAAGCTTACAAACAATTTATCATCTAGAATAACTGAATCATCGCCCAATGTATAGCTATCATAATTTTTAAAAATCAAAACAATAAATGCAATTAACACAAACACAATTACTTTTTTTACATACTTCATATAATCACTTTAAATTAATTATATCACAATTAACTAAACTTAATAAAAAAAATATGATAAAATTAATTAAGGTGATTATATGGATAGTTTGTTAAAATACATTGAAATATATGGAAATATAAGTTTTAAAGAAAAAAGTTTTAACGATGTTGATAACGTGTTATTAAGTCAATTAATTTATCTAAATTATGAAGGCTTATTTAAAAACAAAATTACATTAGAAGAAATATCTAAATTATTTTTTATAAAATATGATGAAAATAAAATAAAAAAATTCGGATTTTTACGAAAAAAATATGTAAAACTATTAAAAGTGATGTCTACAAAAACTAGATATAAAAACATAGAACTTTATAACTACATAAAATCTAATGAAAATACACAATTTGGAGCTATAAGTTTTAGATTTAATAAAAATGAAATCTACATTACTTTTGAAGGAACAGACAAGTCCTTATTAGGATGGAAAGAAGACTTTGAAATGTCATATAAGTTTCCAGTAAAAGCACAAGAATTAGCAATAAAATACGTAAACAACGTCATAAAAAATAAAGATAAAAAAATATATATAGGCGGACATTCAAAGGGCGGTAATTTGGCAATGTGTTCAGCAATGTATGCTAAAACTGACATCAAAAAAAGAATACAAAAGATTTATAATAATGATGGCCCCGGATTTAATTTAGAACAATTTAATTCCAAAGAATGGAAAAAAATAAATGAAAAATTGATTACATTTACACCAGAAGACGGAATCATAGCCTATTTATTAAATCATCAAAATAATATTATTGTTGTAAAAAGCAATGCAAAAGGAATGTTACAGCACGATGCAACAACATGGCAATGTTTTGGTGAATATTTTGAACCAGGAGTTAGAGCAGAATCTTCTACTCAGTTAGAAAACAGAATATCTAAATGGGTTAATAATTACGATTACATTAAAAGAGAAAAGTTTGTCACAACAATATTTAATTTAATTGAAACAAGTTTATCAACTATAAAAACCACTGATAAAAAAGCACAATTAAATGCATTTATAAATATAATAAAAGAAACAAAAAAGCTCAATAAAAAAGAAAAAGATTTTATTTTAGAAGTTATAAAAACTTTATTTATATCAGAATAGGAAAAAATGAGAAAAATAAAAATTAATAGAATATATAAACATTTTAAAGGAAATTATTATTTAGTTATTGATATAGGAAAACACGCTGACACATTAGAAGACTATGTTATATATAGAGCTTTGTATGGAGACTATAAATTATGGATAAGATCTTTAAAAGATTTTTCTTCTGAAGTTGATAGAAAAAAATATCCTGAAATAAAACAAAAATATAGATTTTCATTACAAAAGAATTTTAAAAATAAATAAAGTTTCTTTACTCATCATTTTCTGTTTGAACTAAATTACTATAATATTTTACTTTTCCACTTAACACATCATTATAAAATCCCTGCTTCCAATGAATAAAATCAATGCTTTTTTGTAATTCAGCCATTTTGTTATCAAGTTCTTGCAATTTTGCATCTAATATTTTTTGCCTTTGTGGAATTGAATCTTCGCCTTCAAGACATAGAGCAAGATACTCTTTCATTTCAACTATACTCATACCACAATTTTTAAGACATGACAAAGAAACAATCCACGCGATATCTTTATCATTAAAAATACGATAATTATTTTTATCTCTTTTTACATTTGGTACGAGGCCTTCGTTACAGTAGAATTTTAAAGTATCATAGGTAAGCCCCGTTTTTTCGCATGCTTGTTTCATTGTATAATACATTTTTATCACCTCTTTTAAAAAAAACATTGACCGTGTGTTACACCCGTGTTTTACAATTAAATTGTACTAAAGAGAATTTTAGTTGTCAAGGAAAGGAAGGAAGAAAAAATATGTAACATTAAATAATGGTGTTAAAATGCCTATATTAGGTTTTGGAGTCTATCAAATCCCAAAAGAAGATACCAAAAGATGCGTATTAGACGCTATTAAAGTGGGTTTTAGAGCAATGGATACTGCCCAAAGTTATTTTAATGAAAGTGAAGTCGAAGAAGCAATAAAAGAATGTGGATTATCTAGAGAAGATTTGTTTATTACTACAAAAGTTTGGATAGATAATTACGGTTATGAAAAATGTAAGACATCAATTAAAGAATCTTTAAAAAAATTACAAACTGATTATATTGATTTAGTCTTACTTCATCAACCATTCAGTGATTATTATGGAGCTTATAAAGCTTTAGAAGAGTTATATCATCAAGGTAAAATTAAAGCGATTGGTGTAAGCAACTTCTATCCTGATCGTTTAACTGATATTTGCTTATTTGACCGCGATGTTATTCCAGCAGTTAACCAGGTGGAAACTAGTCCACTAAACCAACAAATTAAAGCACAAGAAAATATGGAAAAATATGGTGTTGCAATTGAAGCGTGGGCACCATTTGGTGAAGGCAAAAGCGGAATGTTTACTAATGAAACGCTTGTAAATATTGGTAAGAAATATAACAAAAGCGCCGCGCAAGTAATCCTTAGATGGTTAATACAACGTGGAGTCATAATTGCTTGTAAATCAACTCATGTAGAAAGAATGCAAGAAAACTTTGATGTTTTTGATTTTGAGTTAACTGATGAAGATATGAATAATATTAAGAAATTAGACTCAAACGACAGCTTGTTTTTTAATCATTAAGACCCTAAAATGGTAGAATGGTTTGATAAAATGACTAAACAAAGAAGAGAAAATGTAGATTTTCGCAAAGAAAAGAAAGGTTGGGATTAAAAATGAATAGAAATATGATTATAGGAATTGTACTTATTGCTATTTTAATATTAAGTGTAGGTACTTATTTTATATTAAATAATTTATCAAACAATACACAAAATGACGAAAATAATCAAAATAATAATGAAAACAACATTAATAGTGGAAACGACACTAACGACGAAAATAACGAAATTAGTAAGTCAAATACTTTAGTCGTTTATTATTCTGCTACCGGAAATACGAAGGCCGTTTCAAATAAACTTGCAGAAAACTTAAACGCAGATATATTTGAAATCGTACCAGTAGATCCATATATAGATGAAGATTTAAATTGGACTGATGATAATTCTAGAGTCACAAAAGAGCATGAAAACGAATCTTTAAGAAACATAGAACTAACTAGCACTACCGTTTCTAATTGGGAAAATTATGACACTGTTTTAATCGGATACCCTATTTGGTGGGGTATTGCCGCTTGGCCAGTTAATACTTTTGTAAAAGCAAATGATTTCACTGGAAAAACTGTTATTCCATTTTGTACTTCATCATCAAGTGGTCTAGGACAAAGCGGAGATTTACTTGCAGAACTTGCTGGAACTGGCAACTGGCAAAATGGGCATCGCTTTAGTTCTAATCCATCAAATTCCGAAATTAGCGAATGGGCAAATAGCTTAAAATAATGATTAATACTTAAAAAGAAGGAAAATGCCTTCTTTTTATATAAATATTTAAATTGCTAATATTAATAAAAAAATTATATTTATAATCATTATATTACTACAAATAATATATTTAACATTAATAACTTCATAATTATAGAAAAAATCTTAGATTTTTATTATAAGTAATTCAACATATTTTATTAGATTTATATTAATGAATTAACACCTAATTAGTACCTAAATCATTTTATATAAAAAAATATAAATGTTAAAATAGAAACAAAATTACTCCAAAGTGGTAAAAATGAGAATAAAAACGAAAATATAATATAATAAAAACCCAGGAAATACAGGGCTTTGTTAAACTAAATAGATCGATAACAAAAGTAATCCGAAACTCCAATAATAAAGTTGATAAACAACTAATCACTAAAATAATAACATGGTTTTTAAAAAAAATAAATAGGTTCTTATGTTATTTCTTATGTCTAAATTTGATTTTTAATATAATCTTCTAATTCTACGAGTTTAATCTTTTTATTTAGATTACCTACATAAATATCAGTAGAATAATTAAAGGCTAGAAAAGTAGTATTATTTACAACGATTTTATGAGGTTCAATGTAGTTTAAGTTTGTATTGTTAATTCTTTTAATACTTCCATTAGTAATGGTAGGAGTAACGTGACAGAATTCACAAATAAACTCAATACGTTGTTTCAAACTTTTTTCCATTTCTAACTCTTGAGTAGTAAACTTTATCATAATTAACACCATCCTTTC
>CALVVN010000061.1 GCA_944363865.1 uncultured Bacilli bacterium | reverse complement strand
AGAAAAAACGGATAAGAAACAAAAATGATTGGATCTAGTAATGAACAAATTTGTATAGCATCTGGAATAAACGATACTAATCATGTGTTTTTTGAAATTGCAGGTAGAGGCCAATTAACTAATCAATGTGGTCTAACATAGATTTATTTAATTGACATTATACGCCTTTTTTGTTAAAATCAATTTGTTTGTAGATTCTTCTCTACAACCGCGCTGAAAAGGTTAATTTAAACAGCAATGTACCTTAATGGCGAGTCTTATTGAAGGAGGTAAAAAATGAAAGCAATTTTTAGTACAGGTGGAAAACAATATTTAGTAAATGAAGGTTCTGAACTTTATGTAGAAAAATTAGATGTTGAACCTAAAAAAGAAATTACTTTTGAAGAAGTGTTATACGTTGATGGCAAAGTAGGTAACCCTTATGTAAAAGGTGCAACAGTTACTGCTGAAGTTGTAAAACATGGAAAACAAAAGAAAATCGTTGTATTTAAGTACAAACCTAAGAAAAAATTCAGAAAAAAACAAGGACATAGACAACCTTATACAAAAATTATTATTAAAAAGATAGAAGTGAAATAATGATTTTAGTAAATATTGTAGTAAGAAAAGGTATTATTGAAAGAATTGAAATGAAAGGTCATGCGATGTTTAATGATTATGGAAAAGATATCGTATGTGCTGGTGTAAGTTCTGCATTAATTACCACAGTAAATGCTATATTGAGTTTTGATAAAAATAGTATTGAGTATAAGAACGATAATGATTTTTCTTTAATCAATATAAAAAAAGATAAAGTAACAAATAATTTATTAGAAAACTTAGTAGAAATATTAAAACAGACTGAAAAACAATATAGCAAAAATATAAAAGTTAAGGAGGAAAATTATGAATAAAATGTTTTTAAATCTTCAACTTTTTGCATCTAAAAAAGGTGTTGGTTCAACTAAAAATGGTAGAGACAGTGCTGGTCGTAGACTAGGTGCAAAAGCAAGTGATGGAGAAAAAGTAAAAGCAGGTTCAATTATATATCGTCAAAGAGGAACAAAAATATATCCAGGAGTGAATACTGGAATGGGAAAAGATCATACACTATTTGCGTTAATAGATGGAATTGTCAAATATGAAAGAAAAGGAAGAGACAAAAAACAAGTAAGTGTATATGCAGTAAACGAATAAAGTGTTGTTAAAGACACTTTTTTTTTATATAATACATTTAGGTGATTAAATGGAAAAAGATTTATGGGATTTAGCTGAAAAAATTAATCAAATAGATGGATTAAGTGCTTCTGATTATCTAAAAGAATTAATGGAAAAAGAAAAACTTGGATTGATTACAACTGATGAAATAATAGAATTATTAAAGGAACATTATGGTGAAACAAATGCGTGATATTTATGTAGATGAAAACACTGGAGTACTTATTAATTATCTAGGAATAACCGATGCAGAAGAGTTGAATCAAGCGGAATCTGACTTAACTATAGTTAGATTAAAACAAATACTAGAATCGCCTGATTTTGAATATAGTAGTGATGCACTTTTGGATTTACATAAAAGTATGTTTCAAGATATATATCCGTTTGCAGGAAAAATTCGTAAAATAGATATGGAAAAAAGTGAAAAGATGTTATCTGGTTTTCCAATGATATTTTCAGGTTCTGGACAAATATCAAAAAAATTAAAAAAAGCATTTAAAGAACAAGAAGTAGATTTTAATGGAAATAAAACTGAAGTTACTCGGGCACTTGCTGGATTTATGGGTAGTATTTGGGAAATACATCCTTTTAGAGAGGGAAATACTAGAAGCATAATCACTTATACAATGAAATATGCAAGGCATAACGAATTAAACCTTGATGAAGCACTACTATTAAATAGTTTTGCATACATTAGAGACGCTTTAGTAATGTATGTATATCAAGAACCAAAATATTTAGAAAAAATAATATTAGATTCAATAGAAAGAGGGATTAGTTTATGAATATAGATTTAAAAGAACTATATGAAAAAGAAAAAGAATTAATAAATAAAGAAATAACATTAAAAGGGTGGGTAAGAAATCATAGAAAACAAAAAGAATTTGGCTTTATTGATTTTTATGACGGAACGTGTTTTAAAACATTACAAATTGTATATAACAATCAATTGAGTAATTTTGAAGAGATAACAAAAATTAGAATAGGCTCTGCAATAGAAGTACAAGGAAAACTTATAGAGTCAATAGGAAGTGGACAAAGTATTGAAGTTGAAGCTATAAATATAATATTAATCGGTGATGCACCAGAAGATTATCCTATGCAACCAAAGAGACACACTAGAGAGTTTTTAAGAAGTTTGGCATATTTAAGACCAAGAGTAAACTTATTTCAAGCAGTATTTAGAGTTCGTAGTGTAGCTGCATATGCAATACATAAATATTTTAATGAAAAAGGTTATCTTTATGTACATACACCACTTATAACATCAAATGATGGAGAAGGTGCTGGAGATATGTTCCAAGTAACTACACTTGATATGGAAAAAATAAATGGAAAAGAAATAGACTATAAAAAAGATTTTTTTGGCAAGAAAACTAGTTTGACAGTAACTGGTCAACTTGAAGGCGAAACTTTTGCAATGGCATTTAAAAAAATATATACTTTTGGGCCGACTTTTAGAGCTGAAAACTCACATACTCAAACGCACGCAGCGGAGTTTTGGATGATAGAGCCTGAAATAGCATTTTGCGACTTAAATGGAAATATGGATGTAATGGAAGATATGTTAAAATATGTTGTAAAATACGTATTAGATAATTGTAAAGATGAAATGGAGTTTTTTGATAAATTCGTTGAAAAAGGACTAATTGAAAAATTAAACAAACTTATAAATAGCAAATTCACGAGAATAACTCACGAAGAAGTAATTACAATTTTAAAAAACGCAGATATAAAATGGGATTTTGTTCCGGAATATGGACAAGATATAGCAAAAGAGCATGAGAAGTATATTACTGAATATTTTAATGGTCCAGTATTTATAACTAACTGGCCAAAAGATATAAAAGCATTTTATATGAAATTAAATGAAGACGGAAAAACTGTCGCAGCAGTTGACTTAGAAGTTCCGGGAGCAGGAGAACTAATGGGCGGAAGTCAAAGGGAAGAAAACTACGATAAATTAGTTGAAAGAATGAACGAAATGAACGTGCCAACCGAAGAATTGGACTGGTATTTAAATTTAAGAAAGTTTGGTGGTTGCCCTCATAGTGGATTTGGTATGGGATTTGAAAGATTATTAATATATATTACTGGTGTTGAAAATATTAGAGATGTAATACCTTATCCAAGGACACCGGGAAACTGTGAATATTAATTTTTCTACAAAACTAGACATATTTTTTAAATAGTGTTATAATGTAAGCGAGATTTGAAGGGAGGGTAGAAAAATGACTCATGTGGATGTTAAAAATGGTAATGTTGAAGTTGCTTTGAAAAAATTCAAAGTAAAAGTACAACGTAGTGGTATCCCTTCTGAAATGAAAAAAAGAAAAGAATATTCAAAACCTGGCGTAGTAAGAAGAGAAGCTAAAAAAGAAGCTATTAAAAATGCAAGAAAAAAAAGCAGAACGAATAGATAAATAATAGGTGATTAAAATGTTATATGAACAAATAACTAATGATATGAAAGAAGCAATGCGCAATAAAGATAAAGAAACATTAAGTACTATAAGGTTACTCAAAAGCGCTATTGACCTGTATAAGATAAATAACAAAATGGATAGAGACACAGTAAGTGATGAAATAGTAATAGATGTTGCTGCAAAGCAAGTTAAGACACATAAAGAAAGTATAAGCGAGTTTAGAAATGCTGGTAGAGATGATCTCGCTACAAAACTAGAAAATGAAATAAAAATAATAGAAAAATATTTGCCAGAACAATTAAGCAAAGAAGAAATAGAAAAAATAATTGACGAAATATTTGAAAAAGTAAACCCATTAGGAAAAAGTGATATGGGAAAAATTATGAAAGAAGCAAACGCGTTGTTAAAAGGCAAAGCAGATATGAAAACTGTAAATGAAATAGTTATGAGTAAACTTAATTAGTTTGCTTTTTTTATTTATTTTAAATATAATTAAAGTATGAAAGAAATAAAAGATTTAATAATTAAAGAAAATGTCAAAATGTCAGAGTACACTTCATATAAAACGGGTGGAGAAGTATTATATTATGTATATCCCAAAACAATAGAAGCATTGCAAGAATTGATGAGTTATATATTTAAAAACAATATAAAATATTTTGTAATTGGTAATGGAACAAATATAATATTTACTGATGAATTTTATGATGGAATAGTTATTAATTTATCAAAATTAGAGGAAATAAAAATAGAAAACACTATAATTGAAGTATCAAGTGGCTATAGTTTACAAAAACTTGTCAGTGAAGCATCAAAACTCGGGCTTACAGGTCTTGAATTTGCAGCAGGCATCCCGGGAACAATAGGTGGTGCGACATATATGAATGCTGGTGCTTATGGCTCATGCATATTCGAAAAAATAAAATATGTTAAATATTTAGAAAACGGAGAAATAATAAAAAAGGCAAAAGAAGAAGTTCCGTATGGTAACAGGTATAGTTACTTTAAAGATAATAAGAAAGCAATTATTTTAAGTATAACAATAGAACTATCACATGAAGATAAAAACATAATACTTGATAAAATAAAAGAATATACACAAAAAAGAATACAAACACAACCTTTAGAATATCCTAATGCAGGTAGTGTATTTAAAAATCCAGAAACTATAAGTGCAGGAGCGTTGATTGATACAAAACTTAACCTAAAAGGCAAAAACGTAGGTGGTGCATACGTATCTGAAAAACACGCGAACTTTATAATTAATAAAAATAATGCTACCAGTAATGACATAATAAAACTAATAGAAGAAATTAAAAGAGTAGCAAAACAAAAAGAAAACATAGTTTTACAATTAGAACAAGAAATAATTAAATAAAAAGAGCAAAACCTCCATATAATTAATAGGAGGCTTTTTTATGTTAAATACTCTAACTAACTATTTTAAAAACGATGTATATTCATTACTAATATCAAGCAATAAAATATATATAAACAATTATCATAAAATTGTAAATATAAATGTAAATGAAGTATCAATAGATGTGAAAGATAAAAGAATAAATATATTTGGAGAACATTTTATTTTAAAAAAATTAGACAAGTTAGAACTATTAATTACTGGAAACGTAACAAGGATTGAAATAAATGAAAGATAACTATATACTAATAGAGATAAGAAATGAAAAATTGTATAGTGTAATAAAAACACTTACAAAATATAACATATATTATAGTAATTTAAACATAAATGAAAATAAAATAACTTTACTAATTTTAAACGAAGACTATGAGAAGATAAAAAAACTTTTTAAAAAACAAACAAGAATTATAAAATATACAGGAACAAAAGCAATAAAAGAGTTTATAAAAAAGCACTATTTATTTATTATATCAATTATAGTAAGTTACATAATTATACTAACATTATCTAATTTATGTTTTGGCATAAATGTTGAGACAAATAACAAAGAACTTAAGCAAATAATATTAAAAGAATTGGAAAGTTACGAAGTTAAAAAATATAATTTTAAAAAATCATATGATGAAATAACTGAAATAAAAGAAAAAATATTAGAAAATAATAAAGATAAATTAGAATGGCTAGAAATAACTGAAAATGGAGTATATTATAACATTTCATTAACTGAAAGAATAATAAAAAACGAAGAGGCTGAAACTGATGAAATAATGGACATAGTTAGTCAAAAAGACGCGCTTATAAAAAAAGTAATATTAAAAAATGGAACAAATATAAAGTACGTAAACGAATATGTAAAAAAAGGCGATGTAATTATATCGGGAGATATTTTAAAAAATGATGAAGTTGTTAGTTATGTTAAACCAGACGGAGAAGTTTATGGAGAAGTATGGTATACAGTAACTACTACTGTTCCATATAATTTTATTGAATATGTCAGTACTGGTGATATAATAAATCATTACTATATTGAGTTTTTAAATAGTAAAATGACATTACTTGGAAAATATGATTACAAAAATGTATTTGTTACACAAAAAGTATTAATAGACAAACCCTACATATTTTTTAGGCTAATAAAAGAAGAAAAAGAAGTATTTGAATATAAAGAATTATCTCTTAACAAAGAAGAAGCATATGAGGAGGCCGTAAGAAGAAGTGATAAAAGTATAAATGCTAAATTAACGAACGAAGAATATATTATAGATAAAAAAGTTTTGAAAAAGAATGAGTTTAGTAGTAAAATAGAAATAGAAGTATTTTATAGAGTATATGAAAGTATAGGAAAACTTGAAAAAAGAATAATAGATGAAGTTGAAGAGGAGTAAAGTCTATGGTAAAAAATGCTTTTTTTGATATTATTGATACTGCATGGCCTTCACTGGCAATATTTTTAATAGTTATAATATTACTAAGGATAATGTATTTAAAACAAAATAAAAAGAAGTTTGTATTTCATGAAGAATTAATCTTACTTTTATTTGTAACATATATTTTACTACTATTTGAACTTGTAACAGTAAGAGATGTGGAATTTGGCGGAGTGAACTGGATGCCTTTTAGAGAAATACTGAGATATGATTTTGGAACAAATGAGTTTTATAGACAAGTTATAGGCAATATTATTTTATTTATACCATTTGGTTATTTTGCTACATACTATTCTAAGTTATCGAAAATAAGACATATATTTTTTGTGACATTTATAACAAGTTCAACAATTGAAATTGTACAAAGGTTTATTGGTAGAAGTTTTGATGTGGATGATATAATATTAAATGTAATAGGTGGAATTATTGGATTCTTACTATTTATTGGAATAGATGCAATTAGAAAAAAACTACCAAAGATATTTCAAAACGATCTGTTCTATAATATTTTATCTATAATATTATTAATTTTACTTGTACTATATTTATTTGGAACGATAAGGATTGGTTAAATGATAGAAGTTTATAATGAAACAGAAGATAATGCATATCTAGAAGATATTAAAAACATTTTAAACCTGGGTTTAAAGAAATTAGATGTAAAAAATGCTTTTGTAAGTGTAGTAATAGTTGATAAAGAAGAAATACATGAAATAAATAAAACATATAGAAATGTTGATAGAGTTACAGATGTAATATCCTTTGCATTTGAAGATAATAAAATGATAGAGAGTAGTGATATGAGAATACTTGGAGAAATATATCTATGTATAGAAAAAGCAAAAGAACAAAGTGTTGAGTACGGTCACAGCGAAAAAAGAGAAATATGTTATTTATCAGTACATGGACTACTACACTTACTAGGTTATAATCATGAAGTAGAAGATGAAAAAAGAATAATGAGACAAAAAGAAGAAGAAATATTGGAGATATATGATGCAATTAGATGAAAGAAAAAAATTACGTGGATTAAAAAGATTAACTAGTAGTTTAAAATACGCCTGTGATGGTTTAAAATATGCATACAAAAATGAACAGAGCATGACTATACATATTATAGTAACACTAATCGTAATTACACTTGGTATAATATTAAATATAAGTAGTTACGAATGGATTATAGTAATATTATGCACAGGTATTATGATGTGTTTTGAACTAGTTAATACAAGTATTGAAGCAGCAGTGGACTTAACTACTAATGAATATAATGAGAAAGCAAAAGTTGCAAAAGATGTAGCTGCTGCGGTGTCTCTCGTGTTCAGTATTACATCAATAATCGTTGGATTAATAATTTTTATACCTAAAGTAATTGATTTTATAAGGAGTATTGTATGAAAGATAAATTAGAGCAATTAATAAAAAATAGTTACGCACCTTATTCAAATGTACACTTTGCTTGTATAGTTGAAACAGAAAATGGTAATTTTTATGAAGGAGTGAACGTAGAAAATGCCTCGTTTGGTGGTACCATCTGCGCGGAAAGAAATGCAATAAATAATTGTATTGCAAATGGAAGAGAAAAAATAAAAGTAGTATATTTGATGACAGATAAAGATTCATTGTGTTATCCTTGTCATATATGCAAACAGACTTTCATTGAATTTTTAGATAAAGATGTAATATTTAATATTATGACTACTAAAGGCGATATGAAAGTAATTACATTTGATGAATTAATGAAAACAACATTTAGCAAGGATGATTTAAAATGAAAAGTGGCTTTGTAAGTATAATAGGTAGGCCAAATGTAGGGAAGAGCACATTATTAAATACTATTGTTGGTGAAAAAATAGCAATCACTAGTGATAAACCTCAGACGACGAGAAACTTGATTCAAGGAATATATAATGACGTTGAAACTCAAATAGTATTCGTAGACACACCAGGAATACATAAACCAATTAATAAATTGGGAAACAAAATGAATGCTCAGTCGTATTACAGTATGGATGATGTAGATGTGATATTACTAATAATGGACGCTTCATCCTCATTAGGAACTGGAGATAAGTTTGTAATAGACAAGTTATCGTATACTTTAAAACCAGTAATACTAGTACTTAACAAAATAGATAAAATAAGTAATGAAGAACTACTTATTAAAATCACTGAATATAAAGATATATACGATTTTGCTGAAATAGTACCCATATCTGCATTAAAAAAAGATAATGTTAATAGACTAATTGATGTCACAAAAAAATATTTAACTGATAATGTAAAATATTTTATGGATGATGAAGTAACTAGTTCAAGCGATGAATTTAGAATATGTGAAGCTGTTAGAGAAAGCATTTTAAACTTAACAAATGATGAAGTACCTTATTCAGTCACATGTGTCATAAACAACATAGAAAAAAAAGAAAATATTATTGATATTTACGTAGACATTATTGTAGATAGAGATAATCTAAAAAAGATTATCATAGGAAAGAAAGGTGTTAAATTAAAAGAAATTGGAATTAAAGCAAGAGGAGAAATAGAAAAAATACTTGGAAAACAAGTATATCTAGAATTATACGTTAAAACATTAAAAAAATGGAGAGATAAAGAAAAATATTTAAATGATTTAGGTTTTAATGAATAAAATTGTTTTTATTGCATCAATATATACTAGGTGATAAAAATGAAAAAAGATAATTTATGGGAAAAATTTAAAAAAAGTGGGAAAATTGTAGATTATTTAAAATATAAGAAAGGTAAAGAAAACAAAGATGAATGAAAATTATTAGTACAGAGGGATTTATCATATCCACCACTAAATATGGTGAAAGTTCAAAAATACTTAATATATTCACTAAAGAGTATGGTGTTATAGGGGTAATATCTAAAGGCTGCACGGGTTCTAAAAGTGTACTGAAAAACGTAAGCGAACGATTTATTTATGCGAAGTTTAACATAAGCTATAAAGAAGGAAAATTAAGCACACTTATAAGTGCAGATATAATTAATTATTTCAAAAATATCAGAAGTGATATTATCTTGATAGCATATCTTACATACATAACCGAACTCACTAGTGATGTATTTAAGCAAAACAATGATTTACAAATATATGACTTATTCATTTCTTCATTAATAAAAATAGAAGAAAATCTAGATCCACTAGTGATCACAAATATATTAGAGACAAAATATTTAAATTACTTAGGAGTAGGGCTTAACTTAGATAGTTGTGCAAAATGTGGAAATAAAAATATTGTATCAATATCACATAAAGAAGGTGGATTTCTCTGTAAAAATTGTTATGATAACACTGGATTTACAAATAGAGGTGCACTAAAAAATATTAGATTATATTACTATGTAGACATTAGTAAAATTACAAAATTAGATATTAAGGATGAAACAAAAAGAGAAATAGATAGTTTTTTAAATCATTATTATAAAGATTATACTGGTTTGTATATAAAAAGTAAGGAATTCTTAAATAATCTAAAAAAATATTAGACATTTAAGGATTCCTTTTCCTCTCTCATCAAATCGTCAACGCTAACTTCAAGTACTGTAGCAATTTTGTATAAAGTATCTACTGAAAAACCAAATTTGCCTTTCCCTGTTTCTATCCTTCTTATGAAGTCATATGATAGTTCAGTGTAAAGTGCGAGTTGTTCTTGTGTAAACCCTTTTTCCTTTCTGTACTTTCTAATATTGCCAGCAATAATCCCTTTAATATTAGGATTAAAATTATAAAATTTCTCTTGTATCATCTCGTCACCGCTTAAATTATCTCATTAAAAATTAAAATAATTCGTGACCTAGCACTACCGGTAATGATATACTATTTATATTGAAAAAAGAAAATATTTAAAATTGAAGGAGAATTAAAAATATGTATGATTTTAAACAAGATTATTTAAACGATATAATCAAACCATTGGAAGAAGAAGTTAACAGATTAAGGAGATTAAAGGTAAAAAAAAGGTTTTTATGGACTAAAAACGATGAAAAAAAATTAGAAGAAAAAGAAATGATATTATTTCAAAGATATGAGAAATTAGGCAGTATGTTAGATGATTAATGGTGCAAAACTTGCAAAGTCACTCAATGAATTACTTTTAGGTTTTTTTAACATTTTTCTTGCAAAAATACTAAAATATATTATAATTAAATGTATGAGGCGAAGATGAAAGGTTGGAAACTTTCTAGCCATATATTAAGAGAGATTCTTTTAGAATAAATTAGGTGGAACCGCGGGCAATAGTCTCGTCCTAATGAGTTTTAAAAGTTTTTTTATTTAGGAGGTAAATAAATGAAAGATTTAAAAATGGAAGACATAGTAAATTATTGCAAACAATATGGTTTCATATTTCAAGGAAGTGAAATATATGGGGGACCTGCTAATACTTGGGATTACGGTCCATTAGGAACATTATTAAAGGAAAACATTAGAAATGCATGGAAAAAGAAATTCATACAAGAAAATGAATATAATGTTGGGTTAGATTCAGCGATATTAATGAATCCAGAAGTTTGGGTAGCTAGTGGACACGTTGCAAGTTTTGCAGACCCATTAATTGATTGTAAAAAATGTAAAGCGAGAGAAAGAGCAGATAAACTTATAGAAGAATATACTAATGGTTCTGAAACAGGCGATGGTTGGAGTAATGAGAAATTAGAAAATTACATAAAAGAAAATCATATAAAATGTCCAAAATGTGGAAGCGAAGACTTTACTCCGATAAGAAAGTTTAATTTGCTTTTTGAAACTTCACTAGGTGTTACTGAAGAAACAAAAAATATAATTTATTTAAGAGGTGAAACTGCGCAAGGGGTTTTTGTTAACTTTAAAAACGTAGAAAGAAGTATGAGACTTAAATTACCATTTGGTATATGTCAAACAGGCAAAGCATTTAGAAACGAAATAACACCAGGGAACTTTATATTTAGAACTAGGGAATTTGAACAAATGGAACATGAGTTTTTTTGTAAACCAGGTACTGATTTAGAATGGTTTAGTTATTGGAAAGACTTTTGCATAAACTTCTTGTATTCATTAGGAATAAAAAAAGAAAATCTTAGATATAGAGACCATTCAAAAGAAGAATTAAGTTTTTATAGCAAAGCTACAACTGATATAGAGTATTTATTTCCAATGGGTTGGGGTGAACTTTGGGGTATTGCAGATAGAACAGATTATGATTTAGGCGTGCACATTAAACACTCTAAAGCTGATTTGATGTATCACGACCAAGGAACAAACGAAAAATACATTCCGTACGTAATAGAACCATCAGTAGGATTAGATAGATTATTATTATCAATAATATGTGATGCTTATCAAAAAGAAACGCTTGAAAACGAAGAAGAAAGAGAAGTATTAAAAATACATCCTTTCTTAGCACCATATAAAATTGCGGTACTACCACTTGTTAAAAAATTCCATAGTGAAAAAGCAAGAGAAATATATCAAAAATTAAGCAAGACATTTATGTGTAGTTTCGATGAAACACAAAGCATAGGAAAAAGATATAGAAGACAAGATGTAATAGGAACTCCATTTTGTATAACTGTAGACGATGAAACAATAAATAATGGTACAGTAACTATAAGAGATAGAGATACAATGGAACAAATAACGTTAAAGCTTGCAGAAGTTGAAGAATATGTTAGAGAAAAAATCACTTTTTAGTGGTTTTTTATTTTTTTATTTGATTAGAAGAGTATTATGTGTTAAAATTAAATAGAAGATATGGAGAGTGACTATAATGGCATTTGGAAAATTAAAAAGTATATTTGGAGAAGAAGTTATAGAAGGCACTAGCGAAGATGAATACTATTCAGTTTCTGCCGAAGAATCATTAAAAAAAGGTACAGATGGCGGAAACAAAATGATTTTAGTTGAACCAAGAGCATATTCAGAAAGTCAACAAATTGCAGATCATTTAAAGAGTAGAAATTCAGTCGTAGTTAACTTTAAAAGAGTGACAAGTGACCAAGCAAAAAGAATTATTGACTTTTTAAGTGGTACATTATATGCTATTGGTGGAGACTTACAAAAAATTGGTGGAGGAATATATTTATGTACTCCAAAAAACGTTAATGTTCAAGGAAAAATAACAGAAGACGAGAAAAATACTGATGATAGTGAAGAATTAAGAGAATGGTAATTAAAAAAAGCAAAGAGGTGTCATATGAACAAGTTTGATACGTCGTTTCGTGGAT
>CALVVN010000060.1 GCA_944363865.1 uncultured Bacilli bacterium | reverse complement strand
TACTGATCTTTCAAATGCTTTGCAGAAAAAGGAATTATTAATTGAGAGAACTAAATATGATAAAAATAGTGATGAAGTAAAGAATAATTTAATTGCTGTTAAAGAAAAACAATTGTTGGTTCAAAATGAAATTGATTCTTTGACACGTGCGATTTTAGATAAAAAGAATGAAGAACAAAGTATTAGTGATTTCTTAGTTAAACTTGAGAAGGAAAATTCTTCGTTAAATAAACGAATTGAAATTATTAAATCTGAATACAACGATATAATTAGGCAAGAAGTAACTCTTAAAAATAAAAAACAGATTCTTGAAAATAATATTCAAAATAATGAGTTAGTACCTTATAGTGTTAAGTTTATTTTAAATTCTCACTTGGATAAAGTTCACGATGTTATAGGTAATTTGATTACAACTGATGATAAATATTTGAATATGCTTAATGTGGCAATACAAAGTGTTCAAAATTATATTGTTGTAGATGATGAAGATACTGCTAAAAAGTGTATTAGTCTTTTGAGGGAAAAGAAAAGTGGACGTGCAACTTTTTTACCTATCTCAGTTATTAAGCCTAAAAAGGTTGATGAAGTCATTTTGGATAAAATTAAAAATGATGAATCTTTTGTTGGAATAGCTTCTGAGTTAGTTAATTATAGCAATATATATTCTGATATAATGAGTAATTTGCTGGGAACTACTTTGGTTGTTAAGTCAATTGATGATGCTGTTAGAATTAGTAAGTTAATTTATAATAGATATAGAATTGTCACTTTAAATGGAGATGTTATTAATGTAGGTGGATCTATGACAGGTGGTTCACTTAAGACAAATAATTCGGTTATTAGTGAAAAGTATGAATTAGAGAGTGTTAATGAGACTATTAAAAATATTGAAATAAGAAAAGAAGAGATAATAAAAGAAGAACAGGAATTAGAATTTAAATTTAATGATGTTAAAAATCAAATATATAAAAATAATGTTGAAATTGTAAGTATTAGAGAGTTTATATCAAATAAAGAAACTTTGTTAAATAGTGATAAAGTAGAAAATGATAAATTGTTAAATGAAATTAATGATTTATCTAGTAATTCAAAAGAAGAGATGGATAAGAGCATTTCTAATATAATGGATAAGTATTATAAATTAGAAAATCTTAAAAAAGAACTTGAATATAATTTAAATGGTGTTATTAAGGAAAGAAATAATATTAAAGATTATATTAATGAGTCAGAAATAGTTGTTAAAAAAGCTAATAATGATGAAAAAACTGAAATTGAAAATATTAATAAATTGGAAATTGATATTACTAAAGATAATATTTTGGTTGATAATTTGCTTGTTAAACTTAATGAAGAATATGGTTTAACTTATGAAAAGGCCAAACAAAGTTATATTTTGGAAATGGATGAAGATGTTGCTAGACTAAAAGTTTCTGATTTAAAAAGGGATCTTAAACTACTTGGAAATGTTAATTTGAATAGTATTGATGATTATGAAAGAGTAAATAAAAGGTATACTTTTATGGTTACTCAAAAAGAGGATTTGCAAAATAGTGAATCTAATTTGTTAGAGATTATTAAGAGTATGGATGAACAAATGATTGATAAGTTTTCTAAGACTTTTAATAAAATTAATATTGAATTTAATAAAGTGTTTAAAGACTTATTTAATGGTGGTGAAGCAAGACTTGAACTTACTGACCCAAATAATATGCTAGAAACTGGTATTGATATAATTGCATATCCGCCAGGTAAAAAACCAGCAAATATTTCACTACTAAGTGGTGGAGAAAAGACTCTGACTGCTATAAGCTTGTTGTTTTCAATTATGAATTTAAAACAGGTTCCATTTGTGATTTTAGACGAGGTTGAAAGTGCTTTAGATGAGGCAAATGTTGAACGTTTTGGTAAGTATTTAAATAATTATAAAGGTAAAACTCAATTGTTGATTATTACCCATAAGAAAAAAACTATGGAGTTTGTTGATTTGCTTTATGGTATTACGATGGAGGAAAGTGGAGTAAGTAAACTTGTTAGTGTTAGATTCGATGATAAATAAAAAGACTTTTACTCAAGTCTTTTTATTCTATGTTAATTTTTACTTTTATAAATTCATAATCGTTTGGTATATTGTTTGTTTCGTATTGATTTTTTTCTGGATTAAATGTAATTTCTATTAATTCATCACTATAGTTTGTTTTGTTTTCAAAGTCCACATTTTCAAGTTTGTTACTGTATTCTGTTCCATAGAAATATATTGTTATGTTTTTTAAACTTTCTATTGTGTCTTCAGTAATGTTATTTAATTCTGCAATGGCAAATTCTGTTTCAGTTTCTCTAATGAATATTAAGTTATTTTTAGTTTTTATTAAATTGTAGTTTTCTTTGTCTTCTTCAGTAAAGTCTTCATATAAGAAATATGTAATTTCGTTTTCTATGATTAATGGTTTAACAGCAACTTTAGTATTTAATGATACTTTCGTTGTGTTTAAATTGTAAATTATTTCTATTCCTTCATCTAATGTGTAATTGTCTATTTGGCTGTTTTGAAATATAGAGAATGTTTCATTACTTTTTTCACCATTTAAAACGGCAATTGAATCAGTTACAGCCATTAAAATATCTTTTGCAGTTGTATCATTTTTGTTATATTCTGTTTTTAATATGTCATTATCTAGTGTATATGTATATTCATTTTCTTTTGCACTGCTAAATGTTATTGTTAATTTTTCACCTTTGACTTTTGTTTCTATAACAATATTTGAGTCTTCATATCTTTGTATTATGTATGAATCGTCTAAAATGCTTTTAATTTTGTTAAGTAGTATTTCTGATTCATCACTTATTCTTTTGCTTTCTAAATATCCAACCATTCCTAGTGTTAAACACATAATTAAAATTAAACCCCAAAAAAGTATTCGCCATATGTTTTTTTTCATTTCTATTCTCCTTATATTAAATATTATATAATAATTTTTTAATAAAAAAAAGACCTTAAATTGGTCTCATCATATCTTTGTTTTTAAATGGATTTTTTTTGTCTATTTTATCTACAAATAGGATTCCATCCAAGTGGTCTATTTCGTGTTGAAATGCTACTGCAATTTCTTCACGGGCTCTTGTTTCTACTTTTTGCCCATTTATATCATAGTATTCAACTGTTACTCTTGCATATCTAGGTACAATTCCTTCTACTTCTCGGTTCACACTTAAGCATCCTTCGCCTTCTTCAACATATATTAGTTCTTCTGAATGGCTTATCATTTTCGGATTAATTACTGTATATTCTTCAAAATGTCCGTCTTCATGTTTGTATGAAATTACAAATATTCTTTTTAATACACCTAATTGTACAAGTGCAAGGCCCATTCCTCCACGTATATCATATTTTTTTGCATATTCTTCATCTTGACTTTTTCTTAAATAATCTATCGCTTCATTTATTAATTTTTTATCTTCTTTAGATAATGGAAAAGTAACTTTTTCACTTTTTTTTCTTAATATTTTTACTTTTTCATCTAAAATATCACATTCTTTTAACATATTACACCCCAGTGATATGTATTTTATCAAAAAAGTAAGAAAATAGCAAATGATGTTGATTTGTTTTGTTGAATTGTGGTAGTATTGATTTAGTAAAAGAATAGCTTGGGTAGGAGGAGATTATGGAAAGGATAAAAATTGAAATAGGTATACTACCTAATTATTTTTTGAAACAGGATGGTACATTTGATAGT
>CALVVN010000059.1 GCA_944363865.1 uncultured Bacilli bacterium | reverse complement strand
TAATTCATATCGTTTAAAAGATAAGTTAAAAATAGATTCAGATACTTCTAAACCTATACAAAACTGAGTAAATTTTTTGTACATTTTTATTTTCAACTTTTTGTACATTTTTATATTGACTTTAACATTGCAGACTTATCAAGTACATTTTACCAAAATAATAATATAAGCAATTTAACTGATTTAACTAAGAAAAATGACTGGCTTATTATATTAAATTATGCATATAATGTAATGAAAGACTGTTTAAATATGTTAGGAATTAAAATACCTAGCAAAATGTGACAATATGTGATATAATTAATGGGCTGGTGGAAAAAAGAGAATGAAAAAAATAAATATAGAATATAATAAAATATATAAAGAATTTGAAAATAATAAAGAATTTAAAAAATTATCTGAAAGTATCCATCATGGACTTACAAGATTAGAACACGTTAATAGAGTTGCAAGATGGAGTTTTTGCTTGTCTAAAATACTAAAATTGGACAATTTATCAACAACAAGAGGTGCATTACTACATGATTTTTTTACGAGCAATGATATTAATAGAGAAAATTACAGTAGTTTTCTCAAAGAACATCCATTAATAGCATTAGAAAACAGCAAAAAATATTTTGAGTTAAATGAAATTGAAGAAGATATAATTTGCAAACACATGTATCCAATAACAAGAACAAAACCAAAATATAAGGAAAGTATTTTAGTCAGCTTAATAGATAAAGTTGTTAGTTGTTACGAAGCGGTTAGATTTCAAACAGCTACAGCTTTAGGAATCACAATATTATTTTTATATAATATAAAATAAAATTAGCTTATTTAAAATACCTCTAGAAAATCTAGAGGTATTTTATTACAAAAAAATGGCGTCCTTGGGCAGATTTGAACTGCCGACTTACGACTTAGGAGGTCGTTACTCTATCCAACTGAGTTACAAGGACACATAACAATTATAACATAATTTTGTGATTAAACAAAACACAAAACATTTTACGATGGTTTACACAACTTATTTTATTTTTATACTAAGTTATACTATAATGAAATATATAATTAAATGGAGGATAAAATATGTTTGAAAATAAAAAAATATTAATATTAGGAATGGCTAGAAGCGGATATGAAGCAGCCAAAGTATTAGCTAAACATAATAATAGAGTAACAATAACTGATATGAAAGAACAAAACGAAGAACATTTAAAAGAATTAGAAGATTTAGGTGTAGAATTCATTAAAACGGATGACCCAACAGACCTTTTAGATGAAACATTTGATTATTTAATAAAAAACCCAGGAGTTAAAGTTGACCACCCATTAGTTTTAAAAGCAGGCAAGTTAAATATACCAATTACAAACGAAGTTGAAGTGGCATATAGTTTATTTCCTAAAAATATAAAAATAATTGCAATCACTGGATCAAATGGAAAAACAACAACTACAACAATGATATATGAAATACTAAAAAGAGCAAAATTACCAGTACTATTAGGCGGAAATATAGGTTATCCAGTATGTTCATTAGTAGAAATTGTAAAAGAAAATGATATCTTAGTACTAGAAATAAGTTCCCATCAATTACACGACATGAAAAACTTTAAAGCAAACATAAGTATAATGACAAACTTGAGCCCAGTTCATTTAGACCATTTTGGAACTTATGAAAACTATAAAAAACAAAAATTTAAAATATTTAATAATCAAACTGATAAAGAAACAGCAATATTAAACAAAGAAAATAATGATGTTATGGCTGGAATAAATAATATAAATGCAAAAAAATTATATTTTTCCATTAAAGAAAAGACTGACTGTTATTTAAAAGAAAATACAATTATATACAATAACGAGGAAATAATTAAGACTAACGAAATCACAGTAAAAGGAAACCATAATTATGAAAACGCAATGTGCGCGATAATGGTAGCAAAACAATTAAACGTTTCAAATGATGTAATAAAAGAGTTCTTTAAAGAATTTAAAGGTGTTGAACATAGAATTGAATTTGTAAGAGAACTTAATGGTGTAAAATATTATAATGATTCAAAAGCAACCAACACAGAATCTACTATAATTGCACTTTCATCTTTTAACACACCAACAATTTTATTACTAGGTGGCTTAGATAGAGGTCATTCTTTTGAACCATTACTACCATATATGAAAAATGTTAAATGTATTCTTACATATGGTGAGACTAAAAAAAGAATAAAAGATTTTGCAACTCAAAATAATTTTCAAGTATATGAATATGAAACATTAAAAGAATGTGTAGAAAAAGCTAAAGAAATAGCAGAGAAAAATGATGTTGTATTACTTAGTCCCGCTTGTGCTTCATGGGATCAATATGAAAGTTTTGAAAAACGTGGCGAAGAATATAAAAAATGTGTAGACACATTATGATGTTTACACTATATTTACGTTTTTGATTGAAATCTAACGTAAATATATTTATAATGAAATCAATAGGTAGCATAAGACTACTGATAATAGATGGGAGGTTAAAATATGGCGAACGACACTAAAAATGACGACAAAAAAAGAGAAGTAGATAATGACTTTATTGATGAGGAAAGTAATGGTAAGTTTATTTTATTCATAGTGTTATCTATTTTAGTAGTTCTAGGTTTAATAATAGGTTCAGTTTATTACTTTAACAGAGATGTTGAAGAAAAACCAAGTGAGACAGAAAAGAACCCAGTAGAAATTATTGAAAACCCAGATCTTGAAGAAGACAAAGAAAATGAAGAACAAGAATCAGAGGAGGAAGAAACTTATCCAGTTTTTGATGACACAGTGGCAAACGTTGATGATGAGGAAGATGAACCTGAGATAAATGAACCAACTGAAGAACCAGAGGAAAAAATAATATATACAATAATGTTCTTTGATGAAAAAGACAATCAAATTGGAGAAACACAAAAAGTTGAAGATTTAAGTAATATAGTTACGCCAGAAGTTCCAGTTGTTGAAGGATACGAAGGTGAATGGGTAAGCGAATGCGATGAAAATAACGTATGTAGATATAAACCAAAATACAAAAAGATTTTAGTGGCAGCAGTAGAGGATGCAACATATGACATTAATTTAAATGGAAGCGTTATAGAAGTTAGCGGAACAGTAATTGAAAGCGGAAGAGCTGAAGCCGACTTTGCAGAAAGTGGCTACAGAAGTTACGTTAAAGTTAAGTTTATCGCACCTGAAAATGTAACGAAAGAAATGTTAGAAACTATGTCATTAAGCATTAAAGTAGAAGGTGTTGATGGTGGAATAAATGAAAATGGTATAGGAATATTAGATAGTACACCAGAAGAAATAGAAAATGGAGTGTATTATTTCTACTATACAATTGCCATAGATGAAGTTCCAGAATTGGCGTTGCCAGAAATAACAGTTAACTGGGGAAATGGTAATGATAACGCTTACACAATAGATACTGAAAATGTTGAAATTACGAGTTACTCTGAATATATAGGAATAACAAAACCAACAATAGATGATACTAACGGTGACGGAGTTTTAACTGGTGCAGGCGATGTAACATATGAAATAGATGCGGAATTAACAGAAGATGATCACATAACTAACATAAATATAGATGGTGAAGTAAATAATTATGAAGAAAAAACAGGAATTATGGAAGTAATTGGGTTAGATGAGTTCAATAACATCTTGACATTAAAGTTCACAGCACCATCAGAAGTAACTGATTTCTCAAATTTAACGGTAACAACAGAACAAAATACATATTCAGGACCAGGAGTTCTAGATGGAGAAAATTATTTCTATATGTATCAAGCGGTAGATCCAGGAACAACAAATAATCCAAAAATAATTATAGATTGGGATGGAGAAGAAGGCGAATTAGAACCAGAGACATATATAATTAACACAGATACTATAAAATTGACTCCAAATAAAGAATTAGATTCTACTGTTTCTTCAAATGAAAATAATACATATAATCAAAACCTAGTACAAAATCATGATGCAGAAAACATAATAGAAGTGACTGGAGATATTGAATATGATGAAGAAAAAGATGGATATTTAATTGAAACTACGTTTAAACCTATTGAAGGAACGACTGTAGATAAAGATAAAATTACAGTAACAAACGAAAAAGGTGAAGATGTTTACAATGCCGATAATTTGGTAGAAGATGAAAATGGTAATATAAGTTATAACCATACTCAAATTGTACAAGATGCAGAGTCAACATCAAATGTAACTATTGATTGGAACGGAACAGATGATGGTGGCAATATTTCGTACGAATATGATGTTAGTAATGCTAATTTAATACCAAATACAAATGTATAAACGACTTTGAGTCGTTTTTCTTTTTCTAAAAAGAAATATTTACGTATAGATATTATTATATAAGTTTAATGTCTAATTTTAAAAAATAATATGATAAAAAAATTAATAATAAACATTTTTTTTATTTCTTAAAGCATTTATGACATATTTAACTCATCAATATGTTATAAATACTATGAAAATGGTGATAAAAATGAGATATATTCCAATTAATGAAATAGAAAAAATATTAGAAACTAAGCAAATAGAAAAAATAATAAAAACTAAAACAAAAAAATACACATTAAACGAATATATCATAAATATTGAATCATATATTTATGCATATTTAATGTTAGATTTAAATAATGACAATATAATATACATAATGAATTGTATCGGCAAATATATTGAACACATAATAATTCCTTTAACAGAAAAAGACTCGCTTATATTTTTAAAATCTAAAATATGCGAAATATTATTAAAAACCTCAAAAAATATAAAAACTGAAATAAATAATGAATGTACAGAATATATTCAAGCTTTTCCATATAATAACTTATATAATAAGTTTAATAACATTAGTGATAAAATAAAGAAAAAAATAATATCAGAAAAATCAGTAAAATATTTAATTAAATATATGAATATAACAGATGATCAAACTTTTTTATACAATACATATTATACAAAAGAAAATCTACGAGAAAAAATATTAAATACCGAATTACTAAAATATTTTTATTTAGAAAACTTACCAAAAAAGTTTATATATGAAGAAAATATTTTTATATCAATAGTAACTATAAAAGAAAATATAAGTTTCATTAACCAGATAAACTCAAGAAATTATAATGGTACAAAATATATATTAATAAAAGAATACTTATTAAAAATGTCGGATACTGGAAAAAAGCAAGTACTAATCAATCCTAACTTCAAATTAAATAATTCAGATTTACTTATATACATGATGGCGACCATGAAAGATAAAAAAATTACAACATAAATGAAATAGCTAATATAAAGAACTTGGACTATGAAAATTATAAATTACTTTATTCATTTTTCACTAAAGACGAAATTCAAACACACTTTAACTATAATTTAAATTCAAACAATATTTCAGCTTTAAAAGGTATGCTTGTTTATCTAGAACCTGATCAAGTTATAAAATTAGTACAAAAACAATACATCAATAAATATAGATTTTTAGAATACTTAAATAATTTAAAAATGTCACAAGTCATAGAATTATTGCAAAACATAAATATAATTACTTATTTAAAAAAATATAATTATATTTTACTTATAAAAAAACTTAATTTAACAGATAAACAAAAACTTTCTCTAATAAACAATATAACTTTTAGAACTAAATATAAAGTAAAAAAAGCATATTCGCTAATAGATGTTTACAATAAAGTTAATGAAGATATAATAAAAAAAATAGAAAAGAAATCAACAAATATAAATATGATAGATTCACTAATTTTTATGCAAAATAAAGATTACAACAATATACTTGAGAAAAATATTAAACCAATAATTGAAAAATTATGTGAAAATAAATATAAAAATACATTCTTAGATAATGAAACAAGCATATTTTTACTTAAACTATATCTTAGTAAACAAAATACAAATGTAAAAATAAAAATATGTAGAAACAAATACTTTCAAAATAATATAATAAAAACTAAATATAATAAAAGAACACAAAAATATCACATATATATTAATAAAATATTAATTAATGACGAATGCTTTTTTGATAATTTAACAATAACTTTAATAATAAATGAAATTAATTGCTTAAAATATTTATATAATTCTGAAATACAAAGCGATAAAATAAAAATGTTAAATACTACAAAAAAAATATTGATTATTAAAAAGATTAATTCTAAATATGCAGAAGAAAAAAAGATAAACATTAACACACCATTAATCAATTATAATCGGATGATGAGCAGTTATGAACAAATAGAATTAAGTAAAATTAATGAATTATTTATAAAATTATACACAAAATATGAAATAAGATATCTACTAGAGAAGTATCCAATTTTAACATATGAGATTGAAAATGATGGACAGGAAAAAAGTATAATATCTATTCTTTACGATAAATATGAGATAGAGTTACTTATTAAAAGAAATGCAAGAAATAAAAAAAGCAAAAATAATTATGAATTAAAAAAAATACAAAATCTATATGAAAAAATACTGATACAAAAAACATTTATAGATGGAAAGAATATAGGTAAAAAAAACTGATAAGAACAATAAAAGAATTAAATTATGTAATAAAATTTGATTTTAAAAGCAAAATATTAAATGTAGAAAAAGAAAAGATAATAAAAATAATAATTAACAAATATATAAAAGTTTTAAAATCAAAAAAATATCAAAAATATATTAGTCAATTTCAAGAAATGTTACAAAATATAAAAAAGTTAAAAAAATAGATAATTATCATTTATTTTATAAAAAATATATGATAAAATATAGCTATAGCAATAAAGGAGAGTAGGATATGAAAAAATTATTATTGTGTATAGTTTCAGTTGTAATGTTAACTGGATGCGGAGCTTTAAGTGAAGAAGAAGCAAAGGTTGCAGTATTAGATTCTTTAGAAAATGCATTTAAAGCATCATATATTGCAGATGGTATAGGTTTGGCTGTTTTTGCAGATCAAACAGTTACTGAAGAAGATACAACATGGTATCGTGTAGCAGACAATTATAGTTCAGTAGAAGAATTAAAAAACCAAGTAGATAAAGGTTATAAAGGCGAAGTTGCTGATGAATTAAAGAAAACAATAGAGGAAAAATACAAAGATATAGATGGTGCGTTGTATTCAACTGGTGTTGGTGGTTGTGCATTACCATATGAGATAGACACAATTAGAGAAGATATAGAAGAAGATGTAACAATTAATCAAATTAAATCAAGCAAAATAACAATAACATTAAATGAAACTGAATACACTTTAACAAAAAAATCTGACGAATGGGTGAGTAAAGCAAAAATATTTAGCTGTAATTAAGTAGAAAATAATTTCTACTTTTTTATTTGGTGGTATATGTCTACTTATGTAAATGTATAAACAAAAAAATTTATTTAATTTTAAAACTATAGTAAAATAATAAATATAAGGTAGCATAATGAATACGACAGTTCATGAATCCAAAGAGTAAGACATTGTTGAAAAGGAGAGTGATAAAATGTTAAAAACTAAAGTTGGATATAGTGAAAATGTAGATGCTTTTGAATCTGGCGTTGAAACAGCAAAAATGGCAAATGTGATTGAGAATCCTCAGGTTGGATTATTCTTTACAGGCGTTGTACAAGACCAAGAAAAATTAATGGAAGGAGCTAAGAGCGTACTTGGAGATACACCTATTATAGGATGCACGTCATCAGCAGCAATATGCACACATGATGGATACTTAAACAAAGAAACAGGATATTCTGCAATGATGTTATTTGGTGGGGATGTAGAAGTGGTAACTGCAGGTAGCAAAAAAACTGACGAGACACCACGCGAAATAGGTAAAAAAGTAGCAAAAGAAGCAATTAGTAAATTAAAAGATACTAATAAAAAACCAGATTATTTATTTATGACTGCAAGTCCGGCTAACGAAGAAGAATATTTAAAAGGTATACAAGATGTTATAGGGGATGTACCTGTATTTGGAGGTTCAGCTGCAGATAACACAGTTGAAGGAAAATGGAGTCTACTAAATAACGGCGAGATTTTTTCTGATGGGTGTGTTATAGCCATTTTCTATACTAATGGAGAAATGAAAAACCTTTATACTGGGGCATATAACGAAACAAACAATGCTGGTATAATTACAAAAATAAATGGAAAAAGAACATTGGTTGAAATAGATAATGAACCAGCTGTAAAAAAATATTCTGAATGGACAGGCAAAGATATAGAAAAATTAATGGGTAATAATTTATTAGTAGAAACAATATTTGCACCACTAGGGGTTAAAGATCCAATTGGAAATGTAACTGCAGTTCGTCATCCTATGTTTGCAAACGAAGACTTATCAATGAATATAGGTGCTGATTTGGCATTAAATACAGCAGTTATTCAGTTAACTAACACACCTGAAGGAGTATTAAATTCAAACGCTGATACTGTAAATAAAGTTAACACTTTAATGAATGGAAATGTACAAAGTTATTTCTTAGTACACTGTGGTGGAAGAAGATTAGGTTTAGCATTATCAAATATTGAAGATAAAATATATCCTGAAATTAAAAAAGCAATACCTAATAAAGAGTTCTTAATGGTATTTACATTTGGAGAATATGGAAGAAGTGAACATTCATCTAACACAGTTGGTGGATTGTCACTATCATTTACAGCATTTGGAGAATAAAGGAGGTAATATGAAAAGTTTAATAGGTAATGAATGGAAAGATTCTAGTGATGGAAAAGTAATAGAAGTTTACAATCCAGCTACTAATGAATTAATAGATACCGTTCCAAGTTTAACAAAAGAAGATGTAGAAGCTGCAATAGAATATGCTGATTCACATCAAAAAGAATGGGAAGCAAAATCGGTAATTGAAAGATGTGCAGTTTTAACGAGATTTGCTGAGTTAGTGGAACAAAATAAAGATGAATTAGCTTTATTATTAAGTAAAGAAACTGGAAAGCCAATTAAAGAAGCATACAATGAAATTTCCAATATTCAAGTAGGCGTTCCAGGATATGTTGAAAAAGTAAAACATGAATATGGAGATATGATTTACAGGGGAACTGAAGCTGGACAAGAAAATACAATACAATATACAATTAGTCAACCACTTGGAGTAGTAGTTGCAATAATTCCATTTAACTTTCCAAGTGATATATTCATCAATAAAGTACCTCCAGCATTATTAATGGGGAATGCGGTAATATTAAAACCAGCAAGTGTAAATCCATTAACGTTAACAAGATATGTAGAATTGTTGGTTGAAGCTGGAGTACCAGCAGGGATAATTTCAGTAGTGCATGGAAGTGGTTCTGTAGTAGGAAAAACATTAACTAGTAGTCCAAAAGTTGATATGGTAAGTTTAACAGGTTCAACTGCTGCTGGAATAGATGCTGCTAAAAATTGTGCAGAACATTGTGCACATAGTTCTCTAGAATTAGGTGGAAACGACGCGTTTATTCTATGCGCTGATGGAGATATGGACTTAGCAGTTGAAGAAACAGTATGGGGAAGATTATACAATACTGGTCAAGTATGTTGTGCATCAAAAAGATTTTTGATTGAAAACTCAGTAAAAGAAGAGTTCATAAAAAGAATGGTAGATAAAATAAATACTTTAAAAGTTGGAAATCCACAAGACATGAGTACAGACATAGGATGCTTAATTAGCGAAGAAGCGGCTATAGAAGTAGAAAGACAAGTTAATGAAACAATAGCAGCAGGAGCAAAACTTGTTATAGGTGGAAAAAGAAATGGTGCATTTTATGAGCCAACAATAATTGATGGCATAACACCAGATATGCCAGTTGCAAAAGATATGGAAATCTTTGGACCAGTTATATCAATAATTGGATTTGATACTTTAGAAGAAGCAGTTAAAATTGCTAATTCATCTATATATGGTTTATCTGGATCAATAATTACTAAAGATATAAGTAAAGCTATTAAAATTAGTGAACAAATGGAATGCGGCGGATTTGTTATAAATGGTGCATCGTTCTTCCGTTCATTTGAACAACCATTTGGTGGATGGAAATATTCTGGAATTGGTAATGAAGGAATAATGACAACACTAAAAGAAATGTCTAGATTAAAAACAGTAATTTTAAAAAATATAACAAAATAGGAGAAAAAAATGTTTAATTATAAAGGAAAAGTTGTGCTTGTATCAGGAGCATCTTCAGGATTAGGTGCACAAATGGCAAAAGGCTATGCAAAACAAGGAGCAACATTAATTATCACAGCTAGAAGAATTGAAAAATTAGAAAGTGTAGCAAATGAAATAAGAAATTATGGAGTTGAATGTTACCCAATAAAATGTGATGTTACTGATGTAGAGAGTGTTGAAAATATGACTCAAGAAGTAAAAACTAAAGTTGGAAAAGTAGATGTTTTAGTCAATTGTGCTGGGAGTGCCAAAAACGC
>CALVVN010000058.1 GCA_944363865.1 uncultured Bacilli bacterium | reverse complement strand
AATTTTAGTTCATCTGTTGTTATTGTTATTTGTGTTCCATTACCTTCTATTCTAGTACTAAACCATGCATATGTTCCACCTATACTTATTACTAAAACTAAAACTATTAAACCTATTATTAAATATATTTTATTTTTCATTTTCTCACCACTTTTGACCACACAAAAAACACATACTCTATATATGTGTTTTAAAGTATATTAAAACAAGAAACGTCACATTATTATTAACTAATAATGTACCCCCCCCCATTAAGAACATTTGTTTGTATTAACATCTCTTGTTTCATATTTATCTTACCTTTCATTATTATTTTATAATTTATTAGTATTACTGTCAACAACAATTTTATACATTTGTTTTGGTTATTTTAATTTTGTAAACCTGATTATGTTTATATTTTTTATCTGCTTTTACGCGTATGTAATTATCTGTGTGTCCATATGAATAATCATCTTTTTCTTCTTCTATTAATACAGGCAATTCTTTTCCTATAAACTTATTTATATATTCTTTTTCTAAAATGTTTGATAGTTCTAAAAACTTACTAACTCTCATTTTTTTTGTTGTTTCATCTACTTCATCGCCTAATTTACAGGCCATTGTTCCATTTCTTTTAGAATAAGGAAAAACATGTATTTTTGAAAAACTTATCTTTTTACAAAATTCATAGCTTTCAATAAATTCTTTTTCGCCTTCTCCGTTAAATCCCACTATTAAATCAGTTGTAATTGATATGTCTTTTCTTGCAGATCTTATTTTCTCAATTTTATCGGCAAAGTATTTTGTATCATATCTTCTATTCATAAGTTTTAATATTTTATCGCTTCCACTTTGTAAAGGAATATGTAAATGATTTACAAGTATTTTTTCATTTTTTATTAAACTAATTATGTCATCGTTTATTTCTACTACTTCAATAGATGATATTCTCAGTCTTTTTAAATTATTTATTTTTACTAGTTCTTTTAATAAGTCGTAAAGATTTTTTCCTTCGCTATGGTATTGTCCGGTATGTATGCCTGTTAAAACTATTTCTTTATGTCCATTATTTACTAAATATTTTACTTCTTCTATCACTTTGTTAAATTCTTTACTTCTTACTCTTCCCCTAACATATGGAATTATACAATATGAGCAAAAATTATTGCATCCATCTTCTATTTTTACAAATGCACGAGTATGGGACGTGTATTTGTTTATTTTCATATCTTCAAACTCAATAGTATTCATATCATATATTTTTACAATTTTTTGTTTGTCTTTTAAATATCTTTCAATGTATTCAACTATTTTACTTTTATCTTTATTACCAATAACTATATCACATTCATCAATTTGGCCGTTAATGTACTGTATATAGCAACCCATAGCAATGATTATTGCATTAGGAAATGTTTTTCTATATCTATTAATTATTTTTCTACTTTTTTTATCGCTTGTATTTGTTACTGTACATGTATTAATTATTATGATATCTGGTTTTTCTTCATCAAAAATAAAGCCTTTGTTATCTAAAAGGCTTTTAACGTATTCACTTTCATAATTATTAACTTTGCATCCTAATGTATATATATAATATTTCATAAACTCGCCCGAAATTCTTTCAATGTTTTTAAAAACTCTTCTTCTTTATGATATGGATTTTTTATTTCTAATGATTCACCTTTGTTAACTGGTGATACTCTACTAATCTTAATTCCTGGTATACTTTCATCTTTGTACGCTAGAACTGTACCACTAGCTTTTTCTAATAATTCTTCATAACTTATTATTGCTTTTTCTTCTTGTTCTTCTTCGTAGTTTTTTGTTGTTTCATCATCTAATATTATTTTTCCTGTCTCTATGTCACTTTTTCTCTGTGTGAGTTCTTCATAACTTATTATAGCACTTTCTTCTTGTTCTTTTTCATATTGCTCTATATGTTCATATTCTTTGTTTTCGTATCCACTTATATCTTCTACTATTTCTTTGAGTTCCTGTGTTTTTTCTAATACGTCGTCTGATACTTGAAACTCATTATTATCTAATTCGCTATTATCAAAGTTAAACTGCGATTGAACTAATATGTTTTTTTCATCTTTTTCATTCTTTTCTTTTTTTGTCTTTATAGTTTCTAGTTCTTCAGTATCTAATTCATTAAATGAACTTGTTATTTGTAATTTTATTAGATAAATAATTATTGATGCAATTATTATCATTAAAACTGCAATAAATATTATAAAATATTCTCCATGTAAAACAATTTCTACAAATTCATTCCAACTACTCATTTTAACTACCTCACTAACTTAAATAATTAATAATAGAAGTCAAATATATGATAACTGTTTCAGTTCTTAAAACAGTATCTCCTAAACTAGTTCTTATAAAACCTTTTTCTACTAATTTGTCTTCTTCTTCTTTTGTTATTCCACCTTCTGGTCCAAATAACAAGTTTATTGTACCATAAACATTATTACTATTTAATACTTCTTTAATTGGCTTTACTTTGCTCGTGTCAAGCGAACACAAAATATTTACACCATTTGTCGGTTTTAATGCGTCAACAATTTGTATATCTCTTATAGTTGGTATTTTAAATTGTCTACTTTGTTCTGCCGCTTCTTTTGCAATTTTTTCCCATCTTTTTAGTTTTTTCATCTTTGCTTCATTCTTTATTTTATATTTACATCTATTAAATTGCACTGGAATAAATTCATCTATACCCATTTCAGTACCTTTTTCAATGATAAAACTCATTTTTTCTTCTTGCAATATTGGTATGTAAGCAGTTATAAAACGACTTTTTTTGTTTTCTTTTAATATTTGTTTTATTCTTGTCTCCAGTAAGTTTTCTGTAAATTCACATAAATACATAATATTTTCATGTACGACTATTATTTCTTCTCCTGGCTTAAACCTCATTACATTTTTAATATGGTTTTCATCTTCTTTATCTAGTTTTAATATATTTCCATTTTTAAGTTTAGAAAAATATTGTTGCATTTTTACCCCCTTAAAGTTACAACAGTTATCCCATCGTTTAAGTTGTCAATTTTGTATTCTACCACTCTTTTATCATTTTTTAAATATTTATGTATAGTTTTTCTTAAAATTCCGCTTCCCTTGCCATGTATTAAAACTATTTTGTAATTTCTTAATTTTATATTATCGTTTATAAATTGATCTACTAAAATTAAAGAAGATAATGAGTCTTCTCCATGTAAATCTATCTGAGGCAGTATATTTATAAAAGGATCATCTATTTTTGTCATATATTTTATACACTTCTTCTACATTTGGTACGCTTAGTCTTGAACCTATTTTTTTAACTGATAAGCCTGCAGTTATGTTAGCAATCTTAAGGCATTTTTCTAAGGGAAGATTTTTACTTAGCCCATATACAAAAGCTCCATGGAATATATCTCCTGCGCCGGTGGTATCTTTTGCTTCAACTTTTAATCCTGTCATAACTTTTATTTTGTCATCAGTTTTATACAAACAGCCTTTTTCTTCAAGTGTTACTACTATTTGACATTTAAATTTTTCTTCTAATTTTTCATATATGCTTTTTAAACTATCATTGTTATTAAAATCAAATCTTTCTTTTGCAACTGTTTCAGCAAAACCTTTTGAACAAACTAAATAATCTACAAGTGTACATAGTTCTAATAAATCATCGTTTATTCTTCCTGCATCAATTACTTTTATTGCGTTAGAAAATGTTTCAAAAGCTTTTTTACTTGCTTCATAAAAGTGCCCATCTACGTGTATTATATCTGGTTCAAAATCATATTCAATCGGTTTTAATTCAGGTCTTTTTTTTGCATAATTAAACAATGTTCTACTGCCATTTTTCTCGTTTACCAATATGAAACTTACTGTTGTATCTTCTTCTTTGCTTACTTCAAGTAGTCTTGTATCTACATTTACGCTTTTATATTCATCTATTATTTTATTTCCAAATGTGTCATTTCCTACCATTCCTTGATAATAAGTTTCTACTCCCCATTTTCCAAGTAAGTATGCCGCGTTTCCAGCTGGCCCTCCTCCACATTCGTATTTTTTATTTACTCTATATTTTGTGTTTTCTTTTGGATATTCACTAACTGGTAAAGTTATATCATAACTTGAATGTCCTATACATAATACTTTCATTTACATCCCTTCTATTCTACTAATATTTTATCATATAAAAATTGAAATAAAAAGGGGTGTAAGAAAAAGTTATTTTTTTTCTATTTGCCAATCAAGAACATTCATTTTTCTTCTTCCATCATAATCAACTTGAGGGTCTAAATCCATAGTTAAAATATATTTAGGATAGTGATCTTTTATGTTTTGTAAAGCAGTTAATTCTCTTTCTAATGTTTTTCATCTCTCACTGTATATGCAACTTGATAATAATTTATTCCTCCTTTGTTTTCTGCTACAAAGTCAATTTTTTTCTCGTCAGTTTTACCTACATATACTTTATAGCCTCTTCTCACTAGTTCTAAATATATTATGTTTTCTAACATATGCCCAGCGTCCACGTTTTTTCTTCCCGATAATGCATATCTCATTGTTACATCTGTTGCATAATATTTTTCATAAGATTGCAAATACTGTTTACCTTTTATATCATATCTTGAAATCTTATTAAATATATAACTTTCAGTTAATGCTTCAACATAGTTTTCTACTGTATGTACAGATATTTTTCTTCCTTGCGATGTTATATTTTTTATAGATAAAGGGCTCCTTATATTAGAAAATAAAAATCTTGCAATACTATTTAACATACCCATATCTGATATTTTTTTCTAGCAAGTACATCTCTAACTATAATTGTGTTGTATATTGCATCAATATACTTATCTATATCACTTTGTTCTTCTATTTTTAAAGCATATGGAAATGAACTTCTATTTGTATAATTCAAATACATTTTTTCACTATTTTCTTTTTTATAATACGACAAATATTCTGAATATGATAAAGGAAACATTTTTATTTCTATATATCTTCCAGAAAGCAATATAGCTAGTTCACTAGATAATAAAAATGCATTAGAACCAGTTATATATAAATCCACATTTTTCTTTATATAAAGTCCATCGACAGCCTTTTCAAAACCTTCTATATTTTGAACTTCATCTAAAAATATGTAATATTTTTCATTGTCGGTTATCTTATCATCAACGTATTTATATAAATCCATATATGTTATAAAGTTATATTCTGGGTTTTCTAAATTAATCGATAATATATGTTTTTCGTTTACTCGCTCGCTTTTCAAATAATTACCCATACTTGTATCTTCTAAATATTCTTTCATATTTGTCAAATATTCATCACAGCTTAAATTATACAACGAACAGCAAAAAATGCAATGAAATGCAAACTTTTTGCTGTTTTGACACTTTTTTGCAATAAAAACAATATAAAAACTACCAAATTGGTAGTTTATGCTACTTTTACTATTTTTACTTTGTACACGCCATCGGGTGATGATACTTCTACAGTGCTACCTACTTTTTGATTTAAGATTGCAGCTGCAATTGGGCTTTCGTTAGATATTTTAT
>CALVVN010000057.1 GCA_944363865.1 uncultured Bacilli bacterium | reverse complement strand
TTTCATATTTTCCTCCTACAATAAAGATATCATGATTTCACAAATTTTGCAATTACTAATTTAGTAATATTTACAACCCAGTACGAAACACAAAAAGAGGCACTATTTTAAACATTACATCATATTTTGTACATTTTGCACGAAAAAGAATTTTCAAATACACCAACATAGGTAAGAATACGAACACTATTAAAATAATTACATAAATTATTATTGTAAGAAAAGAAGGGGTGGATTATATGTGTAACAATAACGAATGTTCTTGTAATACTAATAATTGTAATAACTGCAATAGCTGTATAGCAGAAATATTACAAGTAATAAATGTTTTGCAATCAAATGCATGTCCTGAAAACTGTTTAAACTCTTGTGATAGACCTGCTTTAGGAGGTGGCGTTAACTGCATAGTATGCAATACTAGACCAATAATGATATACGGATGTAATGGAGAAGCATGGACTATGCCAACTACAAGAACAAACACAGTATGTACAGATGCTACAACAACTGGATGTTCAAACGTATTTAGAGTAGAAAAAGTTGATGGGTGTTGCTGTACATTCCGCGTACTAGCGCCTAACACAGATACTACAAGTTTATATCCATATGTATCAACTGATTCAATATTCACATTAAATATTAATTGCATATGTGGTGTAAGATGTTTAAATGACACTTTTGTTGAATGTCTATAAGAACGGTAAAACTTCTATTTATTAGAAGTTTTATTATGTAATTTTACACTATGAATTGAACTAAAAATTATAATATGTTATAATTTTTAGCAAGGAAGTGTGATATGAAAAGAAAAAATATTATATTGATTATAGCCCTACTAATAGTATTAGGAATAGCTTGTTACTTTATATGGAAGTATGTTGTACCGACTAGCAATCAAGACAAAGATGCAGTTAGATTTAGTGAAGAATATACAAAAGTTCCAGAAGATAACGTATTTGATTATGTAAGTGCAACTACCATAATAGAAATATTAACAAGTGGCACTGGAATTGTATACTTAGGTTTTCCAGAATGTGCATGGTGCCAACAATATGTAGTTTACTTAAATGAAGTAGCTATAGAAAATGACATAGATAAAATATATTACTATAATATAAAAGATGCTAGAAGCAATAATACAGAAAGTTACAAACAAATCACTGAAATATTAAGTGAATACTTACCTACTGATGATGAAGGAAATGAACGTGTTTATGTACCAGATGTAACATTTGTAAAAGATGGTGTAATAATGGGTCATGATAACGAAACATCAATCGTAACAGATGAAGATGGGACACCAGACACTTACTGGACAAATGAAAAAATAGCAAATTTAAAATCAAAATTAACAGTTTACGCTAACTCTATAAAAGAAACAGTATGCACGAATTGCAACTAACTGTTTCTTTTTTTAAATAATTATTGTATAATTAAATAGGTGATAAAGTATGTATTGGCATTACATAATTATATTAATAGTACTTATAATAATTTCATTTATAGTAATAAAAATGAACAAAAAAGATTTTACTATTAAAATTAACAAACTAATAGAATATTTAGGTGGAAAAGACAACATATTAGATGTACAAAGTAACTTATCTAGGTTAAAAGTTACAGTAAGAGATGTAAACATAGTAAACAAAGACGGAATACAAAAACTAGGTGCTAAAGGGATTGTTGAAATAGATAATCAACTTAAAATAATATATGGACCTAATGCAAAACAACTAAAAAAATACATTAAAGATCTAAAATAATACAATTTTTTATAAAAAAATACATAATTCGACAAATTATGACAAGGTAATATAGTACTATATAATCGAGGTGAAATTATGTATTTTTTTGATACATTACTATTTAACATAATAACAATTACTTATCCATTATTTCTATATTTATTTTATTCACTAAAAAAGAAAAACTTAAACGAAACAAAAAGTAAAGCAATTTTAGACATAAGCATACTAAGTAGTTTCTTCCTAAGTTTATATTTTAACAACTATATAGATGAAAACGGACAAATAATATTACTAACATTTCCCCTACTTTTTTCATTTTTATATAAACGAACATACTTATCAATATTTATAAGTCTAATACTAATAGATATATTATTTATAATGGGAAATTACAATATAATATTAAACATTTTTCTTATATCGTCATATTTCATATTATATTCAATCTATAAAGTAAGAACATTTTCTAATAGTAGATTTATAAATATTTATTCTATAATAAACATCATATTTTATATACTTTGTAACATAAAAAACATAAGTGACTTAAAAACTATCACATTAATTATTACCACTTCAATCATATACTCTATAATTAATAGAATTATTACTTTTTATATTAAAAACGAAAATGAAATGTTAAATATATACTTTGCAATGCAAGATGTAGAAAAAGAAGACCATATCCAAACATCACTATTTAAAATAACACATGAAATAAAAAATCCTTTAGCAGTTGTAAAAGGATATATAAGCATATTTGATGTAAATGATGCAGAAAAAAGTGAAAGATATATCAATATAATTAATAATGAAGTAGATAGATCACTAGAACTACTAAATGATTTTAAAGATTTATCTAAAATAAATGTAGTAAAAAATAAAATGAGTATTTTAGAATTATTTGATGATATAAAACAAACTATGATACCTTTATTTAATGCAAAAAATATTAAATATGAAATAAAATGTGAAAGCAACATAGTTTTAAATGCTGACTATAATAGAATGAAACAAGTTTTAGTAAACTTAATTAAAAACTCTATTGAAGCTTGTAATAAAGAAAAAAACTTAATAACTGTTACGACATTTTGTTCAAATACTACATTATATATAGTAGTAAAAGATAACGGGGAAGGAATGGATAAAGATACATTAGAAAAAATATTTACGCCATTTTATACAACTAAACACTATGGCACAGGTTTAGGTGTATGTCTTTCAAAAGAAATAATAGAAGCACATAATGGCAGTCTGAATTATACATCTGTTAAAAATAAAGGTACAGTTGCCAAAATAGTGCTTCCAGTTTAATAATACATTGGATATGGTCCATATGGTGGATAAGGTCTAGGTGGAATTGGACGTGGTCTATAAGGATTAAAAACTGCTGTTGCAACGCCACCTGTTAAAGCCCCTAGTAAAAAAGGTCCAACAAAAGGAACAAATCTATCATCCCCTGGATATTTTTTATAACTCATATTTCTATAACCATTATAATACATAAAAACACCTCGCTTATTATAAAATATGCATAGGTGTTTATTCTGTTATAGACTTTTTAACCTATAAAAATTAAACGATGGTTTATTATTAAATCTATAATAGATATTTTTAGTACCAAGACCACTACTAACATATATTAAAGTATTATTAACTTCATAAAAAGGTTCTTTATAAGTATCACTTCCCCTAGTACTTAGTACACCACCATAAAAAGGAATTACAATACTACCATTTAAAGAGTTACCTGCTAAAATAAGATCAACATCATCTCTTTCTTTTAAAACAGACACTGCACTATCACCTTCATGCATTAAAAGTATTTTATAGTAAGCATCTTTATTAGAATCCTTATCAACAACTTCAAATGATGAAGTAATATCTATCGCATCTTTAATAGAGCTTGACAAACCTGCTATAAAAATTGGTGTCAATGCCTTGTTATAAACAAACTCGCCTTCATTATTTAAAACATTAAATCCAGCATCTTCCATAATAATAGAAAAGTCATCCCCGTCTTCGTCCCCTTTAACAGCGTACTTCCCAATGGTATAGTCAATATCATTTAAAACGCTTGCGAGTTCACTAATTTCTTCTTCTGACAAACTTGCCTCTTCACTAATAAGTCCTCCAGTAAAAACAACAATATCTGGTTTTAATTCATTCATTTTTGTAACCATATTTTTAATATCATCTAAATTAACAGTACTTTTAAATAAAACATCAGAAAAATGTATTATTTTAACACCACTAAAATTATAAGGAATTTTTTCACTACTAACCCTATATTCTTTTACAATTAATCCTTTAGTAGAAACATACCTAGAGTACATTATTAAACCAACAGTTAAAATTAAAAATAATATTAAAAAATTAATAAACTTTCTTTTAAAACCTCTCTTCTTCTCAGTAACAACACTTTCCACACTATCTTTTTCCATGGCATATCTTCCTTTACATAAACAAAATCAACAAAGAATATACAATCGCATTATGTAACATATGAGTAATTATATTAACCCATATATTTTTAGTATTAAAATAAATTATTGAAAAAGCAAAACCTAATGCCCCATAAGGAATTATATATAAAAGATCTATTAAGTCACTATATGATTCTATACCACTAATAGCATGTAAAAATCCAAATATAACACCGCTTGTAATAGCATAGAACCACTTATTTTTAAAAACTTTCCTTAGCCCATATCTAAATGTAATTTCCTCTACAAAAGGCGCTAAAAAAACTGCAAGAAAAATACTTAGTACTGGAGAAGATAAAATAATTTCTCTATTTGCTTCTTCATTAGCCGCAATAGAGCCATCAAAAACAATTTCATTAATTATTAAATTACTTACCATCATAATAAGTAAACCAATACCCCACCATTTAAATAAAGTTCTCATTTTTTGAACGCGATTATTTTTTAAATCTTTAAAATCTTTAATCAAAGTTTTTCTTAAAATAATAAATAGAAAAATAGTATACAAACCATTACCAATTAAATTAGCAATAATTGTACCTTCAATAGGATAAATCTTATAAACTATTGAATAAAACAATGATGGCCCTAATAAAAAACCTAAGAAAAACAATATAAATATTAAAATGTTTTTCCTCTTATTTTCAATATTATTTACATCATTTTGAACTTTAACACTATCATACTTCATAGTTGCCTCCTATTTCTTAAATAATTATAACAAATTATAGTGATTAATAAAATAATACTTTTTAAAAAAATAGTTCTTTTTTAATTATTATTACATAAGTTTAAATGAAAGATAAAAAAAGGTGGAATGAATATGGATAAAAAACAAATAATTGAAAGTATTGGTTCAAAATCAAATGGTGAGATTTATTTAGGAGTCGTAGGTGCAGTTAGAACTGGTAAAAGCACTTTTATTAAAAAATTCATTGAAAACTTAGTCATACCAAATATAGAAGATGACTTTGAAAAAAGACGATGTTTAGATGAAATACCTCAAAGTGCACAAGGAAAACAAATTATGACAATAGAACCTAAATTTGTTCCTTCAAATGGTGCCAAAATAAAAATAGATGATTTTGAAGCAAACATAAAATTAATTGACTGTGTGGGATATGTAACCCCTGAGAGTAAAGGTTATTTAGATGAAGATGGAAACCCAAGAATGGTAAAAACTCCATGGTTTACTGAAGACTTACCATTCACTGAAGCTGCAGAGATTGGTACAGAAAAAGTAATAAAAGATCATTCAACAATAGGTATAGTAATTACTACAGATGGTTCTATTGGTGAAATATCTAGAGGAAGCTATATTGAAGCAGAAGAAAAAGTAATAAATGAACTTAAAAACTTAAATAAACCATTTATAGTAATCATGAACACAACACATCCAAATACTCCAGATGTAAGAAATATATGTAGTGAACTTAATGATAAATATGATATACCAGTTATTCCGATGAATGTACTCGATATGAGCGAAAATGAAGTATACATGATTTTAAAAGAAGCTTTATATGAGTTCCCAGTAGAAAACATAGAAGTAAATATTCCAGATTGGGTTGGCATTTTAGAGAGTGGCCATCCAGTAAAAGAATCATTTATAAATGCCATGAAAGAAAGTGTTGTAAGCGTAAATAAATTAAGAGATATAGATAACATCAACCTAAACTTTGAAGAAAATGATTTCATAAGTAATTCATACATTTCTAATTTAAATACAAATACTGGAGAAGTAGCAATAAACTTAGAAGCAAGCAACGAATTATATGACGAGGTGTTAAAAGAAACAGTAGGAACAAGCATAGATTCAAAAGCAGAACTATTAAAAATATTTAGAGATTTTAAAAATGGAAAAAATGAATACGATAACTTTAAAGATGCTTTAAAACAAGTTTATCAAACAGGTTATGGAATAGCATTCCCAAAATTAGACGACATGAAACTAGACAAACCCGAAATAATAAAACAAGGTGGTAGATACGGAGTAAAATTAAAAGCCATAGCAACTAGTATACATATGATTAAAGTAGATGTAGAAAGTACTTTTGAACCAATAATAGGAAGCGAAGTACAAAGCAAAGAATTAATTGATTATTTACTAAAAGATCAAGAAGAAAATCCTAATAATATATGGAAAAGCGAAATATTTGGTAGAAGCCTTGATGTAATTGTGCAAGAAGGAATACAAGCCAAACTTGCAATGATGCCAGATAACTTAAGATTTAAACTTTGTCAAACTATTACAAAGATAGTTAACAAAGGAAGCAACAACTTAATAGCAATAGTTATTTAAAAGTAATTTATTCAATTACTTTTTTTAGTATAAAAAATAAATAATAATAAAAAATAAAAATATTGGTACTTAGAGACTACATTAATTTTAAAAAATTTATGAGAAAATTAAATTGCAAGGAGTGTTATCTATGGCAAATTACGAATACAAAGAATTCAATTTTAACAAAGACATAAAAAAAATTATTGCTAACAACATTAGAAAATATCGTAAAGAAAAAGGATACACTCAAGAACAATTAGCATTATATACTGATAGAAGTTTTGAATTTATAAGACGTATAGAAAGCGAAGAAGGAAGACGTGGTTTTTCAGTAGAGACCCTATGGAGAATAGCGACAGTACTTGAAATTAGCATGGATGATTTATTTAAAGAAGAATAAAAAGCAGGTTTACTGCTTTTATTTTGTTTTCTTTTCTGCTATTACTTCTTTCCTAGATAAATTAAGTTTACCTCTTTTATCATAGCCAGTTGCCTTAACTATAATTTCATCGCCTTCTTTTACGACATCACTTGGCTTTTCAACTCGTTTAGTATCAAGTTGACTTACATGAACTAATCCTTCACATCCTGGCCATAATTCAACAAAACAGCCAAACTCTTCAACTTTTACTACCTTTCCAGTATATATCTTTCCAATTTCTACTTCTTTAATAATATCTTCTATCATAGCCAAAGCTTTATCAATTATATTAATATCTTGGTGATAAAGTACAACATGACCTTCATCACTTATATCAATTTTAACTGCATCTTTATCATTTACAGACTTAACATTTGAACTATCAAGAATAATTTTAGTGATTACATCTCCACCACGGCCAATAACATCTTTAATTTGTTCTGGTTTAATATCAATCATTTTAATCTTAGGTGCATATTTACTAAGTTCTTTTCTTGGTTCACTTATAACTGACTGCATAACATCTAAAATTTCTTGACGAGCTTCATGCGCTTGTTCTAAACTTTCTTTTAATATTTCTTTAGTTATACCCTTAATTTTAATATCCATTTGTAATGCAGTAATCCCATCTCTAGTTCCAGCAACTTTAAAATCCATATCGCCCATATGGTCTTCAAGCCCTTGAATATCAGTTAAAATAGTATAGTTATCATCTTTTGTAATTAACCCCATTGCAATACCTGCTACCATTTTTTTAATAGGAACTCCTGCTGACATAAGACTCATACAACCAGCACAAATACTCGCTTGACTACTTGAACCATTACTTTCCAAAACTTCACTGACAACTCTTACAGTATAAGGAAATTCTTCTTCGCTTGGCATTACTTGAAGCAAAGCGCGTTCAGCTAATGCGCCATGTCCTATTTCTCTTCTACCAGGAGAACCATATCTACCAGTCTCCCCTACAGAAAAAGCAGGAAAGTTGTAATGTAACATAAATCTTTTAGTACTTTCTAAACCTAGTCCATCTAACACTTGATGTTCTCCCATAGCTCCTAAAGTTGTAATTGCAAGAGCTTGAGTTTGACCTCTAGTGAACAAAGCACTTCCATGAGTTCTAGGAAGCAAATCAACACTCCCACTTAAAGGTCTAATCTCGTTCATATCACGACCATCTGGTCTCACTTTTTCCTCAGTTATAAGTCTTCTAACTTCGTTAGCTTCAATATTATCTGCAATTTTTCTAACTTGTTTTAACTCTTCTTCTAAAGTTTCGCTATCAGAATGATTTTGAGAATAGTGTTCAATAGCCATCTCTTTAACTTCATCTATTCTAGCATATTTTTCTAGTTTATCTTTTATTTGAATTGCTTCAAGCATATCATCAGTTATATCGTTACTTATCTCTTCAACAATATTTTCATCTAATTTTGCAAGTTCTACTTCAATCTTTTCGACACCTATTTCATTAATTATATCTTCTTGAATCGCACATAATTCTTTAATCGCCTCATGTCCGAACATAAGTGCTTCAAGCATATCTTCTTCACTTACTTCCTTACATCCCGCTTCAACCATAGTAATAGCATTTTTTGTTCCAGCTACAGTTAAATCAATATCGCTTTCTTCGAGTTCAGAAGCGGTAGGATTAATTATAAACTTGCCATTTACTCTTCCTACAACTACTCCACTGACTGGTTCCTCAAACGGAATGTGCGATATACATAAACTAAGTGAAGTTCCAAATAATGCGGTCATCTCAGGCGTACAATCATTATCTACACTTAGTACAGTATTCACAACTTGCACCTCGTTTCTAAAGTTCTCATCAAACATAGGTCTAATTGGCCTATCAATAGTTCTAGCAGCTAGTGTCCCCGCATCAGTTGGTCTACCTTCTCTTTTGATAAAACCGCCTGGAATTTTACCTACCGAATATAGTTTTTCCTGATACAAAATAGTAAGAGGGAAAAAGTCAGCAGCACTAACATTGTTACTCATAACAGCAGTAGATAAAATAACTGTGTCTTCATATCTTACCAAAACAGATCCATGTGCTTGCTTAGCAAGTTCACCGTTTTCTACAATTAATTTTCTACCTCTAAATTCATATTCAAATACTCTCTTCATACATTACCTTTCTAATTAAAAAAAGACACTTAAAACAAGTGCCTACTTTCTTAAATTTAAACTTTTTATAAGTTCACGATATCTAACTACATCTTCTCTTTTTAAGTAGTCGAGTAAACTTCTTCTTTTACCTATCATTTTCATAAGTCCTAATTTAGAATGAAAATCATGGATGTGTATTTTTAAATGTTCAGTTAAAACATTTATTTCTTCAGTTAACAACGCAACTTGAACTTCAACACTACCAGTATCATTCTTACTTCTAGCATACTTTTTAATAATAGTTTCTTTTTTCTCTTTACTTAAAGCCATTTTATTTCCTCCTTTTAAAATATCCGTCATTTCTTAGTAAAAAGCCGAGGAGTCTTTAAACCAAGAAAAAACTTACTACTTAATAATACTCTATTTATATGAAAAAATCAAGGATTTTATTTAGTGACTACATATTTTCTTTTCTTTTTTCTTTTGTCTCTTTTATAATCATTGATTTTAATATTTCTCATAATTCCTTCGTTTTTTAACAATTTATTTTTTCTAATATATCTTTCAGTTCTATAGGACCATTTCTAACTATCTTTATATTGTTGTTTGTTAAATCAACGATTGTACTTGATATACCATAATTTACACTGCCTTCTAATATTCCATCAATATTTGGAAAACTTTTAACAATTTCATCAATATCTTTACATTCTTTTGCACCACTTATATTAGCGCTGGTCATAAATAAGGGCGATCCAACTAACATAATCAATTCCTCAAGTTCTTTTGATGTAGCCATTCTAATAGCAACAGTATCAATTTCTTTGTTAGCATATTTAGGAAACTCTCTATTTTTCTTTAAAATTAACGTGATTGGTCCTGGCATAAATTCAGATATTAATTTTTCTGCTAAATCGTTTACAATTGCAATTTTTTTGACTTGTTCGATATTCGCGCACATTATTGAAAAAAATTTACTTTTAGATCTGTTTTTTACATTTAATAAATTATTATATGCTTGAGAAGAATTTATTCTTGAACATAATCCGTAAACAGTATCTGTAGGAACACTTATTACACCATTATTTTTTAAAATTTTAGATAATTCATTTATTTCATTTTTATTATATATTTTAACCATTTTAAATATCACTTCCTATAAAGACTTATAAAGTTAGTATAAAAACTTATTTTTATCATATACTCTAATTTGCTTTGATAATCTCTAATTAAAACTTCACTTTCTACTATTATTATCACTTGCTTGTTCTAAGAAAATTATGTCATAGTTTCCAAAAAATATCAATGAATATTGTTTAAACTTTATTTAAAATTACTATGTATTTATTTATCATATGTTATGTCAAAATTACTAGGGCCTTCAATACATCTTCCATCTATATCAAATCTAGAACCATGACACATACAATCCCACGTAAGTTCGGTTTCATTAAATAGTATTCCACATTTCATATGAGGACATTTATTATAAACAATGTGATCTTTACCTCTACTATCTTTATAAATGGCAACTGACTTCCCATCAATTTTATCATATCTTACATTGCTTTGATTATTCTGTAATCCTTTCAAAAATGATTTAGCATTACCATATAAATTACTAGGAAAATTAACAATCCTATTTAAATTAATACACCTATTGGGATCAAATAAGCTAATATACTTATTTTTTTTATTCACAATAATATCTTTTATTATAATACTACCAATTGTAGCGTTAGTCATACCCCATGTATTATAACCAGTAGATATTAAAAACGTAGAATCATTTTTATAAACTTTACCTATATACGGTCTATAGTCATCGGTTATAATATCTTTATTACTCCAAATGTATTCAAAATCGTATTTAGACTTAAACTTTTCAAAATTATGCTTTATATCTGTAACACTACTACTTTTATAAGAACCATATAAATATATTAAATAGTTCACACCTTTATCTTTATAATACCTCATAGATATACAATTATCATCTATATTAATCGCACTGAAACTTTTAAAGTTTTTACTTTTAACCGCACCTAAATAAGATTTCTCAATGTGACTCTTAATTGGTAAAACAAAAGGAAACACAAAATAAGGATAATGTGTTGCAACAATAACATACTTTGACTTAATTAAAAAATCATTTACTTTCGTAGTATAAAAGTCATCATTTTTTTTAATATCGGTAACTTTTGAATTTTCAAAAATATTTTTTGACAAAATATCTTTTAAACCATTGATATATTTTACTGGATTAAACACATATGTATTTTTAACACGAACACCTAAACTATTATGTAACTCCAATATTCTTTCCAATTTTGCATTTACATTAGATTTTAAAAGAAAATTATATTCTTCTCTTAACTTCTTATAATTTTTTTTATTATTAGTAAAAAGAATAGAATCTACTTCTTCTAAATCACAAGCGATTTTCTCATCAGCAATAATATTTTTTATAATATTAACTGCTTCAATTTGACTATTTAAATAATCTCTTGCAACTTTTTCTCCTTCAAACTTTCTAATATTCATATATAATTTTTCTTGTAAAAAAGTTATTTTAGCAGTACTTCTAGAAGTTACACCTTCACCACAAATATTTCTTTCAACCAAAGTCGCATTTACACCATTTTTATTAAGTTGGTATAAAATAGAAAGTCCAGTAATTCCTCCACCAATAACTAGTACTTCTGTTTCAATATCTCTATCAATTTTTTTTAATTTTTTTCTTTCATCATCTAACCATAAACTATTATTTTTCATTAGTATCACATTTTTATTGTTAACAAAAAAAAAGAAAATATTATGTTAAAAGATCGTTGAACATATCAACGATCTAAAAACTTATTATACAGAACAAATTGTGCCTGTCCTTGCTCTCCTTATAGCCGTTCCAACAGCTTTTCCAAATTCAAATAAAGCTGTAAATCCTCTTACAAGAGCATTAACTAAAGTCGCACTTATAGCACCTCCAACAACTTCAGTTAACTCATTATTATTCATCAAACCAAACACCTCCTTCTAATTACATTTTAATGGTCTCATATATCCGTCAACTATTCCTATAACAAAAGTTAGAAACCCTGCTATTAAGCCAGCAATACCCCAGCCAATTCCACCACCATGAACGGCATATAATTCGTTATCAGTTATACTTATCACCTCCTTTCAGTTCATACCTATCTTCAAAGAAATCAATTATATCTTTTTTATGAGAAACATAAATTATAGTTTTATTTTTATATAGAGCTCTAATGTTATCTAATATTTGTTTTTCATCAGAAAAACTAACTTCGCTAAGACCTTCATCTATAATCAAATAATTAAAACTTTTTAATAAAGCTCTCGCTAAAATAATTTTTTGACGCTCTCCGCCACTTAAATTAATACCGTCTTCATAAATAACAAAATCATCTCTAAAACTTTTAGAATCCCTTATTTTGTTCACAAAAGTAATTTTTAAAACTTTCTCATATTCTTCATCAGTAACATCTCTAAAAAGTTTAATATTGTTTTTCAAAGTATCATTAAATAATTTTTCTTCTTGAGAAACAAAACTAATTGATTTCTTTAAAACACTATAATTAATATCTTTTATATTAACCCCACCGATGTATATATTACCTTTATAGTTTTCTATTTCCCCATTTAAAACTTTAAGTATAGTGCTTTTACCAACACCACTATAGCCATAAATTAAATACATTGAAGATTTTGGAATAATAAGATTAATACTATCACTAAGTTTATGATTAATACACAACCTAACATTATTAAATGTGATATTCCCATCAACTATTTTATCTACCTCTTTGAATTCTTCCCTAACTTTAAATAAATCATTAACTCTTTTGATTACAACTTGCATTTCTTTAACATTCATAACACTACTCAATAAACTATTAAGAGGAGAAACTATATTTAAAACAAGAGAATAAATTAAAAATAAAGAAGAAAAATCAATAACTTTATTATTTAACAAATATATTGATAAATAGATACAAACTATGATCAAAAGTTCACCAAAAAAAGTTTTTAAGTTTTCAAAAACATTTATACCATTTAATACTTTATTTAATCTAAACAAATAAACATAATATTTAGAAAGGACTTTATTAATAAATATATTTTCAACTTCTAAGTTTTTAACACTTTCATAGTTAGAAATTACTTCAGTTATAGAACTTTCATACATACCATAGTTATTTTTAATATCAAATAATTTCTTTTTCAAAAAACTATAGTAAATTATAGAAAACAACGAATAAAAAGAAATAAATATAATATTAATAATAAATAATTTAAGACTTATAAACAGCAGAAAAAATAAAGTAAAAAATACAAATAAAATATTCACAAATATCTTCAACGAAACACCAACAATAGTTTCCTTAATATTTTCAACATCTCTTATTCTATCTAGTATATCTCCAGTATTTTTATTTTTTACATACCGAATAGGTACTTTCATAATATGACTAATAGAATCTCTTATAAGTGATGAACCTAGTTTATTTTGAAAAGAAATTATAATTTTCTCTAAAAAATAATTAAATAGTGTTCTAAAAAAAACTATCAATATAAATACCGACAAAATCAAATTAACATTATTATAGATAACAATCATTTTTAGTAATAAACTTGATATTAGAGAAAGTATTATTGTAATAACAGAAAGAAATATAATTTTTAAAAGAATAATTTTATATCTACTTAAAAGTTTAAACAACTTTTTAAAACTAAAAACATCTTCTTTCACATTAGGAATTATACCATTTGGAATTATTTCTAATATAGTATTCAAATACATTTTTTTAAAATCATTAAATTTAATTTTAATTAGTCCAATAGACGGATCCATTACTTTAATACACTGCTGTTTTTTATCTATACTGTAAATTACAACAAAATGATACATATTATTTCTAATTACATGTGCGATTAAAGGAAAGGAAACATCATGATTAATTAAATTATTAAAGTCTATTTTTAAACCATGACCATCAAAACCAATAGACTTTATACCATTCAAAATATCATAAGCATTTGTTCCAGCTCTGTCTACATTCAAAATAACATTTAATTCTTCATAAGAAATATTACCACCACAATATTTAATAATGGATAAGACACATGCTGTCGCACAACTAAAAGCACTATTTTGCTTTACAACATATTTTTTCATCAAATCATCCTTTCTAATATTATTATTATCACAATACAAAAAAAACACTTTAAAAAAATAAACGGATTTAACGTTTATTTTTTTAATTATGTTAATTCTCAGCACTTGAACATGCTGCGTCAACTGACACTGTATATGGACTACTTGCTGTTCCGTCTCCACTTGCATAATTAACACAAGATTTTAGAGAAATTACGGGACGCACGCCGTACGCGTTGCTGACGTAGTTGTTGCTCAAGTAGCCAGTGCTAGACGACCCGCCAACGTAGAACACGCTAGCGCCGTAGGTGCTGCTGTACCAGTCGCGCCAGTAGTACGGACTCATTGTCCACCAGTACGATGCTCCGCTTGATGCGTTCTGGGCTATATAATAACTTGAATTATTTGTATTCCATACTCCTCCTGCATATGCTAC
>CALVVN010000056.1 GCA_944363865.1 uncultured Bacilli bacterium | reverse complement strand
AAACTCTGTGTTTGAAACATAGAGTTTTTATTATATTCAACTGATTTACTAAATAAGTTAATTGTAGTATAATTATGATGTGAGCAAGATAGTTTAAATAGATCGTTTGATAGATTTGACCACATTTTGACCACATTTATTGAATAATATATGTTGATTATAGTACTAATAATACTGATAGTACTAGTCCCTCGATGTCCGTAAAATAAGGAAATAATGGTAATTCTGATAATACTTATAATACTGAAAATACTGTCTTGGGATTTTCATGTGGCTCAGGAAAGAAGTACAAACAATGTTGTGGTAAATAACTTGATTTATAGGGAGTTTACACTTTTAAAAAATTACAAACAAATTTGAAAACTAGCGTGGATGCTAGTTTTTTCTATCTATAATGCATAAGAATAAAAAAATTGTAGCATATGTAAATGCTATTAAAAGCAAAAACTACTATCATATCAATTTGATATTTCAAGAGTAGAACTCACAAAAGAAAATGAAATTTCTTATGTATTTATAGAGATAAATCCTAAAATAGTATTAGAATTAAAGGGTGACGTCATAATAAATCAATCTTGTTTAAATGAAGATTGTTTAAATGTTTTTAATGAAATAGAAATTAAAAATAAAAATCTAGAAGAAGCTGTGAATATTTTATATAATAGAGCGAAAGAAAAAGGAATAGATGTAACAAATGGTGTTAAAGCGTATTCAACTAATACAAATATACAAGAAAAAATTGAAAATATTGAATATAGTACTTATCAAAATATAAGTAAAGAAGAAGAAAAAGAATTAATAGCTGAAGTTATTGATGACTCAAGTATTAATTATACTGAAAACAAAAAAAAGTTATAATGAAGAACTATTAGAAGTTTATCAATCCGATAATGCATATGGCGAAGTTTATACTTGTAGTATTGAAGATGATAAAATGTCATGTTATATCACAGACGAATTTTACCATATTCTTGGGGAAGATACTTTTTCTCTTGAAGATAGGTTAAACCAATTTGATAAAATTATAGAATTTATGGCGGTTTTAGATAAATTTGGCATTGATTATACTACTTCCGGAATTGAAGGAGCAGAAATAATAGGATTAGATAAAATAACTTTAAATAAAATATATATAAATGGTGATTACCGCAGTTGGGGAAATGGGACAGTTTCTGGTATTAGTATTAGCAGTGGTGGCCAAACAACTGGTGAAACTACATCGTTTTCCTTTACAGCGTCTATCTTGTTAGATGATTATGATCTTGGCGAAGCAATGATGTATAATTACGATTATCATGTTCTTCCTCTTAATAAATTAAATTTAATAGATTCTAGTTATGAAAAATCTGATGTAATTACATTTTATAATTAGAATGTTTAATCGTAGATGAAATAGTTTATTCTCCATTTCAAGTAATCACATAAGAGATAAATTAAATAAATCATCAAATAAATAAAATATCCATATTGATGAAAAGCCAAATAAAAAATTGAATAGCAATACAGCGTCTAAAGATTTAGTAAAAGATGCAGATATTGAACTTATTACAGGCACATGTAAATTGTTAGAAAAATATGAGAAATATGTAACAAAATAAAGATGTGAACATAAAATAATTTGTTGACATCTTTTAAAATCCAATAGTTTAGATAGCGATAATTGTTGAAAAACGATTTAGTAACAGCAGTAGATTAACATTTTTAATAATTTTTTACGCAAAAATAAATAACCAATTATGGTTATTCACTTAACTCTTTCAAGTTCATCAACAATAGTTTCCATAATAGGAACATCATAAAACTTTTCAATAGGAACGTTTAAAACTTTACTAATTTTGTATAAATTATACGTACTAATTCCTTGAGTGGTATTATCGCTTTCTAAGGAACCAATTAACGGAGTAGAAACACCAATTAATTTTGCCAAACGAGCTTGAGTCATTTTTTCTGAATTATTAATATTGTAAAGTTCCCTATAAAATTTAATATTTCTGCCTATTATTTGATTAAGTCTATTTTGATCATTCAATACCTTATTCATCATATTCCTCCAATATTATTAATAGAATGCTAAAAAATAACATCGTTTGTTATTGACAATAACAATATCAAAAGGTATAATGAGATTGTTAGTAAAAATAACAAATTCCGACATTTTTACTACACAGAAAGAGTGAATTAGCATTCATTGTAAATTAAGATAATAAAAACCCTTACATATTTATTAATCTTTATTTGTTCACTCTTTCTATTATGATTATAACATATTATAAATAAAAATCTATACTTAAAATTATAAATAATAACTAAAATATATAAATATTATGAAATCATAATATTTTATTTTTTTTAAAACACAGACGAAAGAAAGTTCGCTATATTTTGACATTTTTTTTTTGATGTGTTACAATTAACAAACGGAGGATTTATGAAAGTAATACTCATAGAAGATGTTAAAAAAACTGGTAAAAAAGATGAAATACTTGAAGTAAAAGATGGATACGGAAAATATTTAATAACAAATAATTTAGCAGTTTTATATACTCCAAAAAGCATTAATATATTAAAAAGCGAACAAGCAGCAAGAAAAGAACAAGAAGACAATGACATCAAACAAGCAAATGACATAAAAAAGCAATTAGAAAGTACAAAATGTATTTTCAAAGTAAAAACAGGAAAACAAGATAAAGTATTTGGAAGTATAAGTAATAAACAAATTAGTGAAGCACTAAAAAAATTACATTTTAACGTTGATAAGAAAAAAATAAAAATAATAAATGAAATAAATACATTAGGAACACATATCGTAGAAATAGAATTGCACAAAAAAGTAAAAGCAGATTTACATGTAATTTTAGAAGGTGAAAAGTAATGGCAAGAACGGAACCAAATAACTTAGAAGCCGAAATAAATACATTGGGTTGTGCTTTTTTAAGTAAAACTTCTTTAGATAAAATAACAGAGGAACTAACTGAAGAAATGTTTTATAGTGATAAAAATAAGATAATATTTTCAACAATATTAAAATTACATAAAAATGATATTGCTGTTGACATCACTACAGTTTCTAACGAACTTGAAAAGAACAAACAATTAGGAAATATCGGTGGAATAGAATATTTAACTGAAGTTATAAATAGTGTAGCAACAACGGCTAATTTAGATTATTATATAAATATAATATACAATAAATATGTACTAAGAATGTTAATTGAAAAATCAACTTTAATAATAAATGAATGTTATGAAGAGCAAAAGGATTTAACCGAAATAGTAGAAATTGCAGAAAAACAAATCTTAAGTGTCAACAGTAATAGAATGACAAAAGAAATAAGAGGTATTCAAGATATCATTTCAAAAGCGCAGGAAGAAATTGAAATGTTGGCTAAAAATGGAAGTGATATAACAGGAATACCAAGTGGATATTATGATTTAGATGCAAAAACAGCAGGTTTTCATGAAAATGAATTAATAATTATTGCAGGGCGTCCCGGAATGGGTAAAAGTGCTATCGTTTCTAATATGGTAACTAACATGGCGATAAATAGCAAAAAAAGTATTGCAATGTTTAATTTGGAAATGGGCGCAGAACAAATAGTAAATAGAATGTTTGCAACAGTCGGACAAATTGACGCACATAAATTAAGAACTGGAAGACTAGAACACACAGATTGGAAAAAATTAAATGAAGCAATAAGCGAGCTTGCAGATACAAATATATATATAGATGATACACCTGGAATAACAGTTAGTGAAATAAGAAGTAAGTGTAGAAGACTAAAAAATAGTGAATCTGGATTAGATGTAATTGTTATAGACTATTTACAATTAGTAAGCAGTTCTAATAAGTACAGCGGTCAAAGAACACAAGAAGTTAGTGAGATTTCAAGAGATTTAAAAAAACTTGCGATGGAACTAGACGTTCCAGTAATAGCACTAGCTCAGTTATCTAGAAGTGTAGAAATGCGCGAAAACAAAAGGCCAATTATGAGTGACTTAAAAGAAAGTGGATCAATCGAGCAAGATGCAGACATAGTAATGTTTTTATATTGCGATGATTACTACAATTTTAAAGCGAAAGATAGACCTAATTTGTCACCAGTAGAACTTATAATAGCAAAACACAGAAGTGGTTCAACTGGAACTATAGATCTAATGTTTGAAAGAAATACATTAAGTTTTAAGAACTATAAAAAGAGTGAGGAAGAGTAATGACTAAGAAAGGTAAATGTTTTGGCATTATATTTTCAATATTAATGGCAGGACTAATATTTATATTAGGATTTGACAGGGAAACATTTGAAGATTATCCTGTTGAAGTTTATCAAGTATATTTAAATGGTAAAATTATAGGAGTAGTGGACGACAAAGAAGAACTATACGAAATGATTGACAAAGAACAAAATGCTCTTAAAGAAGAGTATAATGTTGATAGTATTTATCCGCCAGAAGGTTTAGAATTAGTAAGTGTCAATACTTATAATACTTCAATTAACACTGTAGATGAGATATATGAAAAAATAAAAGATATGGACAATTTTACTATTGAAGGATATGAAATAACAATAAAAACAGATGAAAGTAGCGAATCATTTTATATTTTAAGTGAAGAGGACTTAAACACAGCAATAGATAACACAATTAAAGCTTTTGTTGATGAAGAAAGTTTAGAAGCATATAGAAATAACACACAACCTGAAATAGAAGATGAAGGCGAAATAATAAAAGATATTTATATCGAAGAAGATATAATAATAAAAGAAACATATATACCATCAAATGAAGAAATATTTACTAATGCAAATGACTTAACTAAGTATTTATTATTTGGTACCATGGAAAATCAAAAGACATATACAGTTATGCCTGGAGATACTGTTATTGACATTTCCAACAAGAATAGTTTGAACCCAATAGAATTTTTAATAGCAAACCCAGATATTGTAAGTGAATATCAGTTATTATTTCCTGGAACACAAGTAAACATAGGATTAATTAATCCTAAAATCAGTGTTGTTGAGGAAAGAATAATGACAACAATACAAGAAATACCTTATGGAACAGATGTAGAATATGACGAAAAAATGAAAGTAGGAACTACTTATACAAAACAACAAGGAATAGACGGAGAGAGCAAAGCGACGTTTGAAATAGTGTCAATAAATGGTGAAGACACCAGCGCGGTCGGAATAAGTTCTGAAACATTAAAACCGGCAGTAGATGAAATCATTGTAAAAGGTGGTTTAAGTATCAACTATGCTGGAGATTCAGAATATTGGGCATGGCCAACGATACAACCATATGTTATAACATCAAGATTAGGTTGGCGTTGGGGTAGTTATCACAACGGAGTTGACATTGCTGGTACGGGTCACGGCTCGCCAATTTATTCAATTCAAAGTGGAGTAGTAGTATCTCTTGGATACAATAGTACAATGGGTAATTATGTATATGTAGACCACCAAAACGGATATGTTTCAGTATATATGCACTTAGCTTTCCACGCTGATGGTCTAACAAAAGGATCAACGGTTTTAAAAGGACAAGAATTAGGCGGTATGGGTACTACAGGTAGAAGTACAGGGACACACTTACATTTAAGCGTGTGGGTTAATGGATACCCATATAGTTCTGGTGCACATTTCATAGACCCATTGGAGTTATATAATCTTGAATGAAAATAGCAGTATTAGGTAGCGGTTCAAAAGGAAACTCAACATTCATAGACATTAATAATAAGAAAATATTAATAGATGTTGGATTTTCTTATAAGCAACTAAAACAAAAACTAAAAAAAATTAATGTAGATCCTAAAGAAATAGATTACACATTAATTACACATGAACATACTGACCATACGTATGGATTGAAAGTATTTATGAAAAATACAAAATCAAAAATATTAGCGACAAAAAAATTACATGAAACTTTATTATATGATGTGCCGGTTGAAAATGTTCAACACCTAGAGGAAACCCAAATACTTTCAGATATTACTATAGATTTACTACACTTATCACATGATGCAGTAGATCCAGTAGGATTTTTGATAGAATCAAATAATGAGTCACTAGTTTATATAGCAGATACAGGATATATAAATCATAAATTATTTGAAAAAATTAGCAACAAAACATATTATTTATTAGAGAGCAATCATGATACAGAAATGTTAATAAACGGACCATATCCGCCGCACTTGCAACGAAGAATTTTAAGCGATAAAGGTCACCTTTCAAACGAATTTTGTGGAACGTATTTGTCAAAATTAATAGGTGAAAGCACAAAAAAAATAATATTAATTCACTTAAGTGAAACAAATAACGACCCCGAAATAGCTTTAGAAACTACAAAAAAAATATTAAAGGAAAATGGTATATATTTTGACGAAATAGAATGCGCGGGACAAGAGGAAATGGTGAAGATTTAATGATAACAATTTTATGTGTAGGAAAACTTAAAGAACAGTATTTAATAAAAATGTGTGAAGATTATAAAACCAGAATAAATAAATATCATAAATTAGAAATAATTGAAATAAAAGACAGTAATAAAGAAGAAGAATGTAAAATAATAGAAAAAAGTATTTCAAAATACGACCATATTTTAGCACTTGATATAGATGGAAAAACTGTCAATACCGAAGAGTTCAAAGAAATAATTGAACAAAGATTTACCAATGGAGAATCAAGTATTTGTTTTATTATAGGTGGTTCATACGGTTTAACAGAAAAAATAAAACAAATATCAAATCAAAGAATATCATTTTCAAAATTAACATTTCCACATGGTCTTTTTAGAGCAATATTACTTGAACAAATATATCGTTCAATGAAATTAATGAACAACGAAAAATATCATAAATAAAAACGACAACAGAACTGATTTGATAAATTTATACAAGAAATAAAAAGTTCTAACTGTAGTTTTTAGTTCATTTTTAATTTTTATGTTATTATTATAGTATACAAATTTGTTTAATGCAATTTGTAGTTTATCAAGATTTTTGGGATAATTGTTATTGATGAAATCTTTAAACTGACCGTTAAGTGTTTCTGTCCAAGGATTATGTGTACGTGTATAAGGTGCTGACGTACTTGGAATTAGATTCATTTCAGCGGTTTTTGTTTTGTATATACCATTTTTATACATTCCACCACGATCAGAATATAATACTATGTCATCAAGTTTATAATTAGTATTACTTAATAAATTTAAATTATATTCTATAAAATCATTATCTAGTGATTTTCCGATGCATGACACTAATATTTTTGAACTATATGCATCAATGAAAAATGAAACATTTTGTTTTCTGTCTTCTTCTAATTTTACTTCTGTAGTATCTGTAGATATTACCTTATAAATATCATCGATATCAATGTTTTCTGCTATATTCTGATATATATATTTCTTTTCATTGTTATTTGTAGTAACTGTATACTTACCTTTATTTTTGCTTTTTTACGAACTTCAGGTAACTTCATAATACAACATTTAATTAAAAATGACATATAATAAGAAATTATTATTCCATTGTGTTCTTCTAATTGTTCTTTAATTTGTCTATAACCTGCTGTTCCATTTGATAAATCATATTATTTTTTTATTAGTGGTTTTAATGATTCGTGATTTGACTCATATCTATTTTTAATATCCTTTCTTTTTAACCATTTATAATAACTGTCTCTTGATATTTCTAATTCTTCACACATAATGTTTATAAGGTGGATTTTTTTGAATTTTTCAATGAATTGGAATTTGTACGTATTTCCTTTTCCAGGAAGTCATTGAATTTTTTAATATTTCATATCTCACATTATTTTCTGTTATTTCTACTTTTTTAAAACATTTTTCTTCGCCTTCCTGGATGTACTCCCTAATCCATCTATTAATTGTACCTGTGCTCTTTTTCATTCCTAAAATAGTTAGTTCAACTTCCATTTGAGATTTTTTATCAACTAAAACCATTTTTACAGCTTTTATTTTTTCTTCTCTTGTAAAATTTCTATATTCCCTTACCATACTTTATCCTCCATATATTAATTTTATCATACAAAAAATCTACACACTTTTTATTTCGTGTAGATTTTCTTCAAATCAGTTCTACTAGTCATTTTTAATATTTAATTTAGATTTAATATAATCTTCACTAATTTCTTTATCACTTAAGTGAATTTTTTCATGACCGATTACTTGATAATCTTCATGTCCTTTTCCAAGTAAAAGAAGAACATCATTGTTATTTAACATATCAATTCCGTATTTAATTGCTTCAGTTCTATCAACTATTTCTATAAAGTTATTATTGACTACTCCAACAATCATATCATTTAATATTTCTTTAGGGTCTTCGGTTCTAGGATTATCACTAGTAAAAATTGAAAAGTCTGACAATTCAGTTGCAATTTTAGCCATTTCTGGTCGTTTAGTTTTATCTCTATCTCCTCCACACCCGATTAAAGTTATAACCTTACCATTAGCAAACTCTTTTGTTGTTTTAATAATATTTAATTCAGCATCTGGGGTATGAGCAAAATCTATAATAATAGTATTATTTTTATAATAAACTTTTTCCATACGACCTGCTGGGGCATTTAATTTTGCAACAATATTAATAACTTCATCAAGATTAAAATTAAGCTCAAATAAAATAATTAACATAGATAAAACATTATAAACATTATGTTTTCCAGAAAGATTAGATTTAACTTCATAAACTTTACCATCAAAACTAAACTTAAAGTTAGTTGATTTACTATCAGTTTTAAAACTAACTACAGTAAAGTCACTACTACTAAAACCATAAGTAACATTTTTATTACCAGCTATAAACATCTTATCTTTATAATCGGCGTCATTGTTAATAATTGCAATTTTATTATTTTTTAATTTAGTAAACAAAATACTTTTAGCTTCAGCATAAGCATCAAAAGTTTTATGGTAATCAAGATGATCCTTTGTTAAATTAGTAAACAGAGCAACATCAAAATTAATTCCGCATAACCTATTCAATGATAAGGCATGACTACTAACTTCCATTGCAACATATTCAATATCATTTTCCTTGCATTCATATAACAAATTATACATTTCTAAAACGTCCGGTGTAGTATTAGGTAGTTCTTTTACCATACGCCCATTCATGTAAAAACCAATGGTTCCAATATAAGCAACCTTTTTTCCAAGTTGTAATAAAGCATTATAAAGTAAATAACAAGTAGTTGTCTTTCCATTAGTTCCAGTAACACCAATAAGTTTTAATTTATCAAAATCTTGACTATAATTTTCCTTTAAATATTGAGTTAAGTACTCAGAACTGTTAGGAACAACTGTAGTAGGGACAGAATAATTACCATGTTCACATATAATTTTGGTCGCTCCGTTTTCAATAGCTTTATCAATATAATCATGCCCATCTACAGTGTAACCTTTGATGGCGACAAATGTATCGCCTAGAACTACTTTTCTAGAATCAGTTTTAATATTTAACATAAAACCTCCTTAAATATAACTACTATAAATATATCAAAATTAATAAATAGTAGAATAAATAAACAAAAAATTATACACTTATTTACATTAAAAAAAATAAAGAGCATATATTTTATTATGCAAAATTACATATGGATAACTTTAGTAATAATTCTAACAATAGTATCACTAAACATCTCAAAAAAAATAAATTACAGCAACTATAATATTAAAAAAATGTTTACTAAAATAGACAAATCCGGATTATTTATGGCCTTAGGAACAAAAATAGGTGTCGGTTCAATAATTGGAACAGCATCAAGTATTCTTATAGGCGGGCCTGGAACAATATTATGGACTATAATATTTACACTTATATTTTCAAGTTTAATATATGCAGAAAGTTATTTAGGAAAAAAATATAAAGATACAAAAACTAACATAAGCGGCCCATATTTTTATATTAGAAAAGGCTTAAAAAACAAAATACTAGCTTTCATAGTAACAGTATTACTAGTAGTAACATATTCACATTTCTTCCTAATGATACAAACAAATACTATAATAGAAGTTTTTCATAACAATTTATATGTGATTATCGTCATTATAATATTTTTAATACTAACAACTTATTTAAACATAAGTGAAACACTAAAAGCATTAAACAAAGTTGTTCCATTAATGTGTGCAATATTTATATTAATAGGAAGTTACATAATAATAAAAAACCATACAATGCTTCTAGATATTTTAAAAATAATATTAAAAGACGCGTTAAGTTATAAAGGATTAACCATTGGATTAGTAATAAGTATAAAAAGAAGTATATTTCAAAATGAACTACTAGTAGGGACTACATCTATTTCAAGTGGAATAAGTGATGAAGATAAAAAAACAACTGCACATACACAAATATTAGGAGTTTATTTTATAAGTTTTATAATATGTACATTAACTGCCTTTTTAATTTTAATATATCTAGAAAACACAGAAATACAATTTACCTCATATAATGAACTATTATTAAACGTATTTAATTACCACCTAGGAGATTTTGGAGTATTTATATTTATAACAGAAATAATATTGTTTTCAATTACCACAATCTTAAGTGGATTTTACATAGGTAATAGTTTAATAAACTATTTTACTAGCAACAAATATGCTAAAATATCCATAAAAATAAGTATGTTTGTTGCATGTGCTTTTGGTTTGATTTTTAAAAATGATTTTATATGGTTGCTAATAGATGGTATACTATTTATAATAATTATATTAAATGGGTATGCAATATTTAAATTAAAAGGTGAAGTGAATGATAGGTAATGATTGGGATAAGTTATTAAAAACAGTTTGGGAAAGCGATGGATTTAAAAAGTTTATGTGTGAAGTAAACAAGCAATACAACAGTAAAACATGCTTTCCCAAATATGAAAATATATTTAATGCATTAAAGATGACGCCATATGAAAATGTGAAAGCCGTAATAATTGGACAAGATCCATATCACGGAGATGGACAAGCACATGGATTATCTTTTTCTGTACAAAAAGGAATTGCAAAACCGCCAAGTTTACAGAACATATTTAAAGAATTAAAAGATGATTTAGGAATTGAAATATCTGAAAGCGGAGATCTAACCAAATGGGCAAAAGAAGGCGTACTATTACTAAATAGCATTCTAACAGTAGAAAAGAACAAACCATTATCTCATAAAGATTTAGGTTGGCAGTTATTAACAGACCATATAATTAAAATATTAAATCAAAAAAATACGCCTGTTGTATTTATATTATGGGGATCATTCGCAAGAAGTAAAAAAGTATTAATAACAAACCCTATACATCTCATTATTGAAAGCACGCACCCGTCTCCATTGTCCGCGTATAATGGCTTTTTTGGAAGCAGACCTTTTTCTAAAACAAACAATTTTTTAAAACAAAATAAAATAAAAGAAATAGATTTTAAATTGTAGCTTCTATTTCTTTTTTTACATTCGTTTCATACAAACTTTTAGATTTAAACCTTTTAATTTTTGAGATAAAGTTTTTAGGAAAAGATTTTAAAAAACTATTATATATTGCCACATACTTATTATTCATGTTTTTAATCCCTCCTAATAAACAATCACATTCCTCAATATCTTTAATAATACCAGAGTAACTTTTTACATCGTTTAATTCATTATAATCTTCTGTTATTCTTTTAACTTCATAAAAAGTATTACATAAAATTATATCCTTTTCGTTATTCTTTAGATTATTACTGTTGATTTTTTTAAATTCATCAAATCTTTTCGTATCAATTTTAAGCTGTCTTTCTATAATATTAATCGCACGACTTAATAAATCTTCTTTATTTTTTAAGATTTCAGTAATTTTATTTTCACTAACATTAACTTTATATAATGTATCAATAATTGTATTATAATTTATAACTATAAACATAGCAATAATACATAAAATTAAAGTAATAATTGCTAATACTAATAAAACCTCTATTATGTACATAACAAACTCCTTACATTAATTATTTTACCAAAAAAACAAAAAGAATACAACTTTATAATTTATAGTTTATTTTTTCATTAAATTCAACATAATCCAAATAAATCATTAAAAGTAAATACCATTTACCATTTGTAGGATCGCTAATAATCAAATGATCTCTCCCTGCTTGTTCTATTATACCAACGTATTTTTTATCACGCCATTCAACTGAATCGCTATAAGACATATAAACAGTAACTTTTTTACCTTTATTTAGTCTTAAAATATTTTCAACATAACTTTGTTCCATAGGTAGTTCATCGTTATTATTAAAATTATCTGCAGGTCTTATATGATCAAAGTCTGAGTTATACATTGCATTCTTATAATAACTTCCATTCATAAAATCACTCCTTTTCTAAAAAAATATATGCATGGTCTTTTAAAAAAAGTACACGTAATGTATAATATAAATAGGTGATAAAATTGAAAATAAAAGTAGGAATAAGTAATAGACACGTACACTTAAAAAGAGAAGATTTAAATATACTATTTGGTGAAAACTACAATTTAACAATGAGAAATCCATTGAGCCAAACAGGCGAATTTGCATCAAACGAAACAGTAAGTATTAAAACGAGCAAAGATAAAATAGATGGAATAAGAGTTTTGGGTCCTATTAGGGATTACACACAAGTTGAAATAAGCAAAACGGATTCATACAAATTAGGAATTAATCCACCAGTAAGACAAAGTGGAGATTTATATGGCGCAGAAACTGTGGAAATAATCGGACCTAAAGGAAGCATTGTGGCAAAAGAAAGTACTATCATTGCTGAAAGACATATACACATAAATACAAACGACTTAGAAAGTTATGGATTTAAAGATGGAGAAACTGTTAAAGTGAAAATAGACGGAATAAAAGGCGGAATAATAGAAAACGTTAAAATAAAATCAAAAATGACGTATACATTTGAATTACATTTAGACACTGATGAAGGGAATGCATTTTTATTAAATAATGGAGACGTTGTTACAATAATTAAAGGAGATTAAAATGGAAGAAATAAAAAGAGAAATAAAAGAATTAAAAGAAGAATTTGAAACAATATGGAGGTCACTTTGACATTGCTCTAAAAGAAGAAGAACTCATGAAATTAGAGCAAGAAAGCCAAGATGAAAACTTTTGGAAAAGAAAAGACGCTCAAGAAGTAATGGAAAAAATAAGTCAGATAAAAAAAGAAACAGATGAAATAAATGAATTAAAAAAAGACATAAACAGCATACAAGAGTTTATGGAACTTGAATTAGAAGAAAGCATGATTTTAGACATAAAAGAAAATATAAAAGAAATCAAAAACACTATTGAAAAAATAAAAATAAATTCATTGTTAAATGGCGAGTTTGACCACAACAACGCATATATGGAAATACATTCAGGTGCGGGTGGCACAGAATCAAATGACTGGGCTAATATGTTAAAAAGAATGTATCTAAGATATTTTGAAAAAAAGGGTTACAAATATGAAATAATAAGTGAACAACCTGGAGAAGAAGTGGGTATAAAAGGCGTAACGTTTAAAATAAAAGGGATAAATGCTTTTGGATATTTAAAGAGTGAAACGGGCGTACATCGTTTAGTTAGAATAAGCCCATTTGATTCAAATAAAAGAAGACATACTTCATTCGCTTCAGTTCTCGTAACACCAGAAATTAACACAAACATTGAAATAGAAATAAAAGAAAATGATATAAAAATAGATGTATATAGAAGTAGTGGTGCAGGGGGGCAAAGTGTAAATACTACAGACTCAGCTGTGAGAATAACACATTTACCTACTGGTATTGTAGTGACCTGTCAAAATGAAAGAAGTCAAATACAAAACAAAGAGAAAGCAATAGATATATTAAAACAAAAATTATATTTATTAGAAAGAGAAAAAGTAGATAAACAACTAAGTAATTTAAAAGGCTCAGTAATGGATGTTAATTTTGGAAGTCAAATACGAAATTATGTAATGCATCCTTATTCATTAGTAAAGGATTTGAGAACAAATGTAGAAACATCTAATGTTGAAAAAGTTTTAGATGGTGATATAGATATATTTATAGAAAGTTATGTGAAGAGGTGTTAATGAAAAAAATAGGATTTGATGATAAAAAATATAGGGAGCTAACAAAAAAAGAAATACATAAAAGACTCAAACAATTTAGTAACAAATTATACTTAGAAATAGGTGGAAAATTATTTGATGATTTTCATGCTTCTAGAGTATTACCTGGATTTAAATACAATAGTAAAATAGAAATATTAAAAGAACTAAAAGATATCACTGAAGTCATTATATGTATTAGTGCAAAAGATATAGAAAACAAGAAAATAAGAGCAGACTATGATATAACATATGAAAAAGATGTTATGAGGTTAATAGACAACATAAGAAAAAACAAACTTAAAGTTAACTCAGTTGTAATAACTCTTTTTGAAGGCGAAAAATCAGCAATAAGTTTAAAAAATAAATTAGAATTAAATGGAATAAAAGTTTATATGCATACGTACACAGAGGGTTATCCAAGTGATATTGACAAAGTTGTGAGTGAAAACGGATATGGAAAAAATGAATACATAATTACCGAAAGGCCATTAGTAGTTATAACTGCACCAGGACCTGGAAGTGGCAAACTTGCGACATGTCTATCACAACTTTACCATGAATACAAACAAAAAATAAACGCGGGATATGCAAAGTTTGAAACATTTCCAGTGTGGAATCTACCATTAAGACACCCAGTTAACATAGCATATGAAGTAGCAACAGCTGATTTAAAAGATGTAAATATGATAGATCCATTTCATTTAGAACACTATAATAAAACAACCGTGAATTACAATAGAGACATTGAAACATTTCCAATATTAAAAAGAATATTAAAAGAAATAACAAAAAAAGATATTTATCATAGTCCCACTGATATGGGAATAAATATGATTGGGTTTTGTATAACGGATGACAAAGTAGTAATAAATACCTGTATAGATGAAATAATAAGAAGATATTATAAAAGTCAAGTATTACATAAACAAGGAGAACAATCACAAGAAGTAATAGACAGAATTAAAATATTAATGAATGAATTAAACATTGATGTTAACAAACGAAAAGTTGTAAAATATGCCTACAAAAAGAAAAAAGACAAAAATTCACATTCAATGGCTTTAGAACTAAATAATGGAATTATAATAACCGGAAGAACAACAGAGATAATGTCTGCACCAGCTAGTACAATAATAAATGCACTTAAATATATAACAAAATTAGATGAAGATGTGCATATCATATCGCCCCTAGTAATTGAGCCGATGTTAAAAATGAAAAAAGAATTATTTAACAAAAGTGAAGTTTTAAACTTACAAGAAATACTTTTAGCTTTATCAATTAATGCTGCTACAAATCCTATAATATCAAAAATGCTAGAAAACTTAAACAAATTAAATGAATGCGAAGCGCATTCAACTTATATATTAACTAATGGTGATGCTAAACCGTTAAAACAATTAAAAATAAATTACACATGTGACCCAGTATACAAAGATGATAATTTATTTATTAACGACTAAAAGTTCTTAGAACTTTTTTTCTTTTCTTCTTTTTTAATTTAACCAAGAAATATAGTATTACGATACCTAAAACAATAAACCATTTGTATTTCCAAATTATTTTAAAAACACTAAGTTCTATTTCACTTAAGAGATACACATCAGTAGTATTTAGTAATTCATCATCATAATATATCTCAATCACGCCAAGTTTTTCATTATATTCGTTTTTATAACTTAACTCTACTAGGCCAACATATTCAACACCAATCTTATCTTCATCATAATCATTTGGCAAAAATAGGTCAATATCATTTTTAGTAACCACATCATAACTGTCAATTTTACTATAAAAAACTGGAATACTAAACACACTTTCATCACTCTCGATGACTGTATGTAAAGAATAATTATCATCCACATAATCAATAACACTAAGCGCATCAACAACATTATAGTAATTATCTAAAACCCTAGGTGCATTTAACGTTACAGCGATAAACTCATGCCCATTTGATTCAAAATAGATACTAATACAATATCCGGCCCCATCAGTAAAACCTGTTTTACTTCCCAATATCAAAGATGTATCTAAGCCCATAATTTTATTATAAAAGTTTACTGAGGCACTAATTTCTAAACCATTAGTAAGCGTATAATTTTTTGTAGTAAATATTTCTTTAAATAACTCATTTTGAAGAGAATACTTTAACAAATCAATAACATCACTAGCGGTACTATAATGACCGGTTTCATCCAAGCCAGTAACATTGACATAATGAGTATTATTAAGACCTAAAGCTTCAGCTTTGTCATTCATTAAATCAACATAATCACTAATAGATCCACTGATTAAAATAGCAAGAGCATTGGTAGCATCTGCTCCGGAAGGTAACATCGCTGCATAAAGCAAATCTCTATATGTAACAACATCACCAGCTTCAAGCCCAGCGACAGAAGCATCCCAACTTACAGTATTAAGTATAGAATTAGTAATTGTAACAGTTTCATCTAAATCTTCAACATTTTCTATAGCAATCATAACTGTCATAATTTTAGTTAATGAAGCAACTTCGGTTTCAACGTCAGCATTCAAAGATGATAACATCTTATCATCAGTTAAGTCATAAATTGCATAATATTCTGAATATAAACTAGGATTTTCTAACCCATTAACAATAAATGGAACAAAAACAAATAAAATTAAACAAAACTTTAATAACAATTTCTTCATACATTACCTCTATAATATATAAGTATACTTTCAAAAAAAATTACTGTCAAACCTAACTTTAAATGTAACGTGTATATTTTACAAAACAAACATCTCATGTTATAATACTACAAGAAAGGTAAAAAAATATGAAAGTCATCAAAAACAAATTAAGTGATTTTTTATATAGATATATAATATGCATTATAGGGCTAACTATAATGGCAATTTCATATAACTTATTTTATGTACCTAATACCTATGTTACCGGAGGCGTAACAGGTTTATCAATAATATTTAGTAAAATAACACCAATAAGTCCAAATGTCTTTATACTAATAGGCAATATTTTCTTAACTATATTAAGTATTGCTGTATTAGGTCCTAAAAAATCTATATACAACATCATAGGAGCAATTACTTTTACTGCTGCCATATACTTAACTGGTAACGTTACGGATATAATTGATATTAATTTTGAAAACTCAATATTTGAGATACTATGCGCGGGTGTTACAATGGGATTTGGTGCAGGAATGGTTTATAAAGTTAATTTTACATCCGGTGGAACTGATGTTTTAGTCTCAATATTTAATGAAAAGTTTAAAAAACCAGTTGGTAAAACTGGACTCTATATAAATGGAATAATTATATTATTTGGTACGTATGTATTTGGATTTGAAATGTTAATAAGTGCAATACTTATAAAATATATAGAATCATTGATTATAGATAAAATGTTACTTGGCATTTCAGATAGCAAGATGTTTTTAATAAACACAACAAAAGAAGAAGAAGTGAAAAAATACTTATTAAAAAGTGTTGAAAGTGGAATAACACTTCTCAGTGGAAAAGGTGGATACACTAATAAAATGCACGATGTGATAATGTGCATAGTAACAACAGACAGTTATTACAAAGTTAAAGAAAACATTAAAGAAATTGATCCATATGCATTTATAATAGTTAGTGACTGTTATGAAGTGCTTGGAGGTACAAAGAAAAAGAAAAAATTACCAATTAAAATAAAAAAGAAATAAAGTATAATTGAAGTGGAGGTAAAAATGAATTTAATAGAGTTAAAAAACGTATACAAACAGTATTCTAATGGTGTGACCGCACTATGTGATGTAAGTGTAGAAATAGCAAAAGGCGATTTCGTATTTGTTATTGGGAAAACAGCATCAGGAAAAAGTTCATTAATCAAACTACTTTATAGACAAGAAAAGCCAAGCAAAGGTTCTGTATTTGTTGGTGGAATTAACGTTGCAAAATTAAAGAATAGAAAAGTATATAAATTGAGAAGAAAACTTGGAATAGTTTTCCAAGATTATAAGTTGCTTCAAAATCTAACAGTATATGAAAACGTAGCTTTTGCACTTGAAATATATGGATTAAAATCAGATGAAATAAGAAAAAAAGTAATGAAAGCCTTAGAAAAAGTTGGATTAAAAGAGAAGTTTAAAAGTTATCCAGACCAATTATCGGGTGGGGAACAGCAACGTGTATCCATCGCAAGAGCAATAGTAAATGAACCAAAGATATTAATTTGTGATGAGCCAACAGGGAACTTGGATCCAAAGACTTCATTAGAAATAATGGAAATATTAAATAAAATTAACGAAGACGGAACAACTATAATAATGGCAACACACGACAAAGAAATAGTAAATAAATATCAAAAAAGAGTTATAACAATAGAAAAAGGAATGTTAGTAAGTGACAAAGAGAAAGGGGGATATTTTAGTGAGAAAGATTAGAATATTTTTTCATTCTATAGAAGAAGCTTTCAAAAGTGTATTTAGAAATGCATCATTAAGTATAGCGAGCATTTCTTGTATTGCAATAACACTAATATTGGTGGCAGTATCAGTTATTTTATCTTATAATGTTAATAGTTTTACAAGTGATATAGAGAAAGACGTTACAATAGTTGCATTCTTAGACAAAGAAATTACTGAAGAAGGAATAAATAGAATAAACACAGAAATAAACAACTTAAATAATATACAAAGTATAGAATTTGAATCAAAACAACAATTAATAGATGAGATGAAAAAAGAAAATGCAGATTTAGAAAACATACTTAGTCAATATACAGAAGAAACAAATCCACTACAAGACACATTTTTAATCAAAGTAGAAAATATTGAAACTATTGGCGAAACAGCTAGTGAAATTGAAAGCATAGAAGGTGTTTCAATAGTAAAATACGGAGAAGGAATGGTAGAAGATTTAGTAAACGTTTTTGATGTAGTAAAAAATATAACATACATAGTTGTAATCGGACTAGTTTTAGTAACGGCATTTTTAATAAGTAATACAATAAAAATCACTATACAAACAAGAAAAAGACAAATAGAAATAATGCGTTTAGTCGGAGCATCAAATGCATTCATAAAAATACCTTTCTTCTTTGAAGGACTTTTACTAGGAGCATTAGGAAGCATAATTCCTATAATTGCTTGCTGTTACGGTTACATGTATATATATGAAAGATTTAATGGACAACTTTTTACACCAATAATAAAATTAGTTAACCCTGATTTAATTATTGCAAATATAATAATATTTGTAATAGCAATAGGTGTAATAGTGGGAGCATTAGGAAGTTATCGTGCAGTAAGGAGGTATTTAAAGATATAATGAAAAAAAATCATAAATTCATTATACTTTTCCTTTTATTTGCAGTCATTCTAATAGTGCCAACAAATAAATTAGAGGCAAAAACACTTAGAGATTATATAACTGAAGTAGAAGAAATGATAAAAGAATTGGAAAGTTATGAAGAAGAAAGAGCAGCAGCAAGAGCAAGAGCTAAAGAAAAAGAAGAAGAAATAGCAGAAAAATATGCTAACATAGAAAAATACAGTTTGCGAATACAAGAAGCCAAAAAAGAAATTGAAGACACAAAAGTAACCATAGGAGAAAAAGAAGAAGAAATAAAAGAACTATTATCGTTTCTACAGGTAACAAATGGAGAAAATGTATATTTAGAATATGTTTTTGGCGCAACAGATTTTACAGATTTCATATTTAGAACTGCTGTTGTTGAACAATTAAGTAATCATAATGATGAATTGATAGATGAAATGAATCAATTAATTACAAAATTGGAAGAAGAACAAAAACAATTAGAAATAGAAACAAAAAACGAAGAAAAAGCAATAGCTGAACAAAACAAGTTACTAGCCCAAATAAACGTTGAAATAGAAGATTTATCGGACATATACACAGATAAAGAAGCACAAGTAAAAGGATTAGAAGAGGAAATAGAGTATTTAAGAAATGCTGGTTGTGATATGGATGAAGATATAACTGTATGTTTAGGCGTTCCTATTGCTTCAGGGTTTTATTTACCAGTAAAAACTGGCGTAGTAACAAGTGAATTTGGTTATAGAATAGATCCGCTTTCCGGAGAGGGTTACGTATATCACAAAGGAATAGACATCGCACTTGATGACTGGAATCCGGTATATGCTGCTGCATCTGGAACAGTGGGAACAATAGTAAGAAAAGCTAGTTGTGGTGGAAATATTGTTTATGTAAAACATTTAATTGACGGACAAGAATACACTACGAGATATCTACACTTATCATCTATTGAAGTTTCAACAGGCGATTCAGTAACAATTAATACAATAGTTGGCTATTCCGGTGGCGGATGGACAGGAACAAGACGAGGCGGATACGATAGCTGTACTACAGGTGCTCATTTACACTTTGAAGTAAACTTAGGCTGGACAAATATACAACCGCAAAATCCTAGAAATTATATATATTTTCCAAGTAGGTGGTAACGTGTCATATACATCAAATATAAAAAACGAAATAATAAATAACTATTACACAATAGAAGAAAACATGGCCGAATTATCGGCCGTTCTTAATATTGAAGCAGAAATTACAAAAAAACAGATAAAAATATATACGGAGAACATCGGGGTATCGAGAAGAATATACACACTTTTAAAAGAACTATATTCAATAAACCCAGTTATGAATAAAACAAAAATTAACAGATTGGGAAAAAAATACTTAATAGAAATAACAATTACAGAAAAAAAAGATTTCATTTTAAAAGATTTAAGTATAATTGATGAGAGTGGAAAAAGACTATATAAACCATCAAATTATTTAGTGGATACTGATGAAGAAAAGAAAGCATATATGCGTGGTACATTCATGATATGTGGCAGCATTAATGACCCAAAAACATCAAGATATCATGCAGAGTTTATTATACATAATAAAAAAACTGCAGAGTATATAAAAAATCTACTAAAAACTCTAAATTACAATAGTAAAATCTTAAAAAGAGAAAAACATTATATGGTATATATAAAAGAAGCAGAAAGTATTAGTGATTTCATAAAATTATTAAATGCATCAAACGCACTATTCTATTACGAAGACATAAGAATATATAGAGACCATAAAAACATGACAAATAGACTTAATAATTGTGAACAAGCAAATATAGAGAAAATAATAAATACATCAAATATACAGTTAGAAAATATAAAAAAATTAAAAGAAAAAAAAGACTTTGATTTACTTGATGAAAAAATCAAAGAAATATGTATATATAAAGAAAAATATCCAGAAAGTTCAATGCAAGAATTAGCAGAAATAATAAGTACTGAAACTGGTAAAAAAATAACAAAAAGTGGAATAAATCATAGATTTAGAAAGATAAGTGAACTAGTCAATAAAGACTAGTTACTTTTTTTATTAACTAAAATTTCATCAATTATTCCATATTTTTTTGCTTCAGAAGAATCCATGAAATAATCGCGTTCAGTATCCTTTTTAATTTTAGATAAACTTTGTCCAGTATTACTACTAATCAAGCGATTTAAATTATCCTTTAGTTTAAGAATTCTTTCAGCAGCAATTTTAATTTCGGTCGCTTGACCACTCGCACCACCTAAAGGTTGATGAATCATAACTTCACTATTTTTTAAAGCATATCTTTTGCCTTTAGTACCACTTGAAAGTAAAAATGCAGCCATAGATGCACACATGCCAACACAAATCGTACAAACATCATTTGGAATAAAATTCATCGTATCATAAATTGCCATACCTGCAGTAACACTTCCACCAGGACTATTAATGTACATATATATATCATTATTATTTTGACTACTCAAATAAAGTAATTCTCCAACAATAATATTTGCTTTAGTATCAGTAATTTCGCCATCTAATAAAATAATATTATCTTTGAGTAACCTAGAATATAAGTCGTATACTCTTTCTCCACTATGACTTTTTTCAATAACAGTTGGAATAATATTCAAAATCATCACCTAACAATATATTAAGTAAAAAATATAAAAAATATTCACAAAAACATTTAACAATTAAAACAAATTATGACTTTTTTATACAAAAAATATATGATAAAATACTATTAGAATAGAAGGTGGCTAATGAAAGAAAATATAATAATAGAAATAAAAAATATAGATAAATATATTGTAAAAGAAAACTCTACAATAGAAGAATTATTAAAACAAGTTGAAAATAGAGAAGATGTAATCGCAGCTAGTATTAATGGAGAAGTTGTAGAACTATCATATACCCTAACAAAAGATACAACTTTAAGTCTCATTAGGACAAATGATAGAATTGGAAGAAAAATATATAGAGCCGGTTTAAAATATCTATACATAACAGCTATCAAAGAATTATATGGAATAAACACCAATGTACAATTACTGCATTCAATAGATAAAGGTATATACACATATTTAGAAATAGATGAAGTAACAGATGATACCATAAAAAAAATAAAAGAAAAAATGACTGAACTTGTTAAAAAAGATTTACCTATAGAAAAAGTAAGTACATCTAGGAAAAGTGCAATTAAATATTTTGAAAGCATTAATGAAACAGAAAAAGTAGAAAGTTACAAACAAATGAGTTCTGACTTTGTAACATTATATTCACTACTAGATTACTACAACTATTTTTACTACTTTATGCCAAATAGCACAGGTATATTAAAAGAATTTGACTTAACAAGAATTAATTCACATGGAATTGTTTTAAGGTATCCAAGTGATTTAGATAACAAAATACCAGAATATAATAATATACCAGCAGTTTTAAATGAGTTTAAAACATATAGAGAATGGTGTGAATTAGTAAAAATCAAATATCTAAGCGATATAAATAATATAGTAATAAATAGCAAAATAAAAGAATTTATTCAACTAAATGAGATGAGACAAAATGATAATTTAAGAAAAATTGGAGATTATATTAATGAAAACAAAGATAAACTCAAACTAATATTAATAGGTGGACCTTCAAGCTCTGGAAAAACAACGACATCTAAAAAAATGGCATTAGAATTAAAATCTAGAGGAATAAACCCATTTATATTGTCAGTAGATGATTATTTCCTAGAAAGAAAAGATACACCAAAAGATGAAAAAGGAAACTATGAATACGATATTATAGAAGCAATAGACATAGATTTATTTAACGAACATCTAACAAAATTACTAAATGGAGAAAGTGTAAAAATACCATCATATAACTTTGTCACTGGAGAAAAAGAATATAAAAATCCAAGTGTGTCACTTAAAAATAGAGATATGATAATTATAGAAGGATTGCATACACTAAATGAAAAATTAACAAATAGTATAAAAAGAGAAAACAAATTAAAAATATATATAAGTCCATTTACCCCATTAGGTTTAGATAGACATAACCATATATCTACGGTAGATATGAGACTAATAAGAAGAATGGTAAGAGATAATTCTAAAAGAGGTTATAACGCAGAAAGCACATTAAAAAATTGGCGAATAGTTAGAAAGGCAGAAGAAAAATACGTATTTCCATATCAAACTGAAGCAGACATCGTATTTAATACAGCACTAATATATGAAATAGGTATTTTAAAAACATATGCAATACCGCTTCTATATTCAGTAAAACAAGATAGCGAATATTATGAAGAAGCGTTAAGACTGATTAATTTCTTGAAAGGTTTTTTCAACATACCAGTTGATATTTTACCTAACACAAGTGTGTTAAGAGAATTTGTGGGAAATAGTTATTTTGAATAGGAGGAGATAAAATGAAAAGAATAGCAATTAATGGTTTTGGTAGAATAGGCAGAACTGCATTAAGGTTAATATTAAAAAGAGAGGATATGGAAGTAGTGGCAATAAATGATTTATCTGATCCACTACAATTAGCTTATCTATATAAGTATGATTCAGTACATAGAACTAGTGATGATAGTGTTTCTTACGAAGAAGACTCTATAATAGTAAATGGTAAAATAATTAAAGTGTTTAAAGAAAGCGATCCAAGTAATTTACCATGGGGAGAATTAAATATTGATTTAGTACTAGAATGTACAGGAATATTCACTTCAAAAGAAAAATGTGAAGCACACATTCAAGCAGGTGCAAAAAAAGTAATCATAAGCGCACCGGCAAAAGATGATGCAAAAACAATAGTTTACAACGTAAATGATGAAATATTATCTAGCGACGATAAAATAATTAGTTGTGCATCATGTACTACTAATTGCCTCGCACCAGTAATTAATTTACTTAATAAACATTATGGAGTAGAAAAGGGCTTTATGTCTACAGTACATGCGATGACTAATGATCAAGAGACATTGGACATATCTCATAAAAAAGGAATTGAAAGTAGACGAGGTAGAGCTGCATCATTAAACATAATACCAACTTCAACAGGGGCAGCATCACAAATTGGAAAAGTCATACCTGAATTAAATGGGTTATTAGATGGTGTAGCGTTTAGAGTACCAGTTGGAGATGGTTCATTATTAGATCTCACCGTTGAACTAAAAAATAAAGTAACTAGCGAAGAAATAAATAAAATGTTTAAAGAAAACCAAAACGAAACATTAAAAATCACAAATGCCCCTATAGTTAGTAGTGATATAATTGGTAATGAAGCTGGAGCAATAGTAGATGCAGCACTTACAAATGTTATAGAAAAAGATGGCAAAGTTTTAGTAAAAGTTGTCGCGTGGTATGATAACGAGGTAGGATATACTTCACAGATGATTAGAACAATTTCTAGATTTTGTTAGAAAAATCAAACTATTGGTAACCAATAGTTTTTTATTTAAGAACTATTTGACGCTTAATTTACAAAACATAAATCATAAATAATAAAACAACCATCATTGTTAATATTATACTAATTATAAAGTGGCAAATTAAAATAAAAAAAGTAAGAAAATAGCAAAATATAGCGAGTTTGTAAAAAAATGTAAAAGAGTTCTATGAAAAATATGGTAATAATAATAGTAGAAGGAAATAATAAAAAAACAAAAAATGGAAAAACTAATTTAAGGAGGTTTCAAATGAAGGATGAGTTTGAAAGAGGGCTAGAAAAAGGTGTTGAACTAGGTGAGATGAACGAGAAAGTTAGAATCGCTAGAAAGTTATTAAAAATAGGTATGAAAATTGAACAAGTAAAAGAAATAACCGGATTAAAATCAAAGGATATTATTGAAATTAAAAATGATTTGACAAAATATAATTAAATATTAAAAAAATAAGAATAATGTTTTATAATATATATAGTGGTGAATGATATGAAGAAAATAAATGAATTAGATTTAAATGAGAAAACTGTTATAGTCAGAGTCGATTACAACGTACCTATTAAAGATGGAATAGTTACAGATGATAATAGAATAAGGCAAAGTTTAAAAACGTTGCAGTATTTACTAGAAAAAAAATGTAAAATTATATTACTATCACATTTAGGTAAAATAAAAGAAGAAGCTGATAAAGAAAAAAATACATTAAAACCAGTAAAAGAAGTTTTAGAAAAACTTATAAACCAGAATATAGAGTTTTCTTCATCATTAAGAGGCGAAGAATTAGAAACTAAAATAAAAAACTTGGGTAATGGAGAGATATTGCTGGTTGAAAATACTAGATATCTAGATTATCCAAATAAATTAGAAAGTAACTGCGATGAAGAGTTATCAAAATACTGGGCAAGTTTAGCAGATATATTTATAATGGATGCGTTTGGTTCAGCCCATAGAGCACATGCATCAACTGCAGGTATTGCAAGATATTTACCATGTGCAGCAGGTTATTTAGTTATAAAAGAATTAGAAGAATTAGAAAAAATAAAAAGTACTGAAAAAACATTATTACTTGGAGGCGCGAAAGTAAGCGATAAAATTGGAGTCATAGATAATCTAATAACTACTAGTGATTTTGTTTTAATAGGTGGAGCGATGTGTGGAACTTTTATTAAGTCACAGGGATTTAATGTGGGAAACACATATGTTGATGATGAAAAACTTTCATATGCAAAAAAATTGTTAGAAGATTATAAAAGTAAAATAATATTGCCTATAGATGTAGTAACTGAAAACGGAAACAAAGAAATACACAAAATTACTGAGAATGAAACGATATTAGATATTGGAAACAACACTATAGAACTATTCAAAAAACATTTAAGCAATTCAAAGTTGGTTCTAACAAACGGTACTATGGGACTTTATGAAGATGAGAAATACGAAAATGGAACAAAAAATATACTTCAATTTTTAAGTCAAAATAGCATTAAAACTGTAGTTTGTGGTGGCGACACTGCAAGTGCGGCAAAGAAATATAAATGCGATTTTTACTATGTATCTACAGGCGGTGGTGCTTCACTAGAATATTTATCCGGTGAAAAGTTGCCAGGAATAGAAGTTTTGGGAGAATAATAAATGAAAAAGATAATATTAAATCACAAAAGTTATTTAAGTTATGAAGATACATTAAATTATATAAAAGAAATAAAAAAAATTAATCAAAAAGAAATTGAAATAATAATTTATCCATCAGTTCCATATATTGCACTATATAAAGACATCAAAAAAATAGGTGCACAAAACTTTTATAGTTACAATTATGGATCATATACGGGAGAAATCAATCTTGAATCACTAAAAAGTATGAATATAAACTATACGCTGATAGGTCATAGCGAAAGAAAAAAATATAATTTAGACAGTTATGAGCAAATTAAAGAAAAATTATTTAAAAGTATAAATGCGGGATTCAATACAGTTTTATGTGTTGGGGAACAAGAATATATGAAAAAGCCCATCAAATATATATACAAAGAACTTAATTATTTAATTCGCTCCATTGATTATGATAAACTTAATACTTTAGCAGTTGCATACGAACCAAGTTGGGCAATAGGTAGTGGAGAAACTCCATTAGTTAACGAAATAAAAAACATTATACTAGATATAAAAAAATACTTTCAAAAAAAGTTTGATTTAGAAATAGAAGTGTACTATGGCGGCAGTGTTGATGAAAACAATATAAATAATATACTAGAGATTTCAGATGGCGTTTTAATCGGCAAAAAAAGTGCTGATATAAAAGAAATAAAGAAAATTATAGAGAAGATTAATCAAAAGTAAAACACAATAAGGAAAATAAAAATAGTGTTACGACAAATAAAACCATATATCGACAAAATAAGACAAAACTAGATAAAACCTCTTATGGAAAAAAATATAATTAATATATTATAATATTTTTGGAATAGAGAGGGAACAAATGAAAACAAAATTATTAGTAGTAGATGACAATGTAGCGATGGTAGAATTGATAAAAGAATACTTTCGTGAAAGTAAAGAAATAGAAGTATCTTTAACAGCCTATGATGGAGAAGAAGCTTTAAAGATTATATTAAACGAAGAAGACAAATACGATGTAATAATTTTAGATTTAATAATGCCTAAGAAAGATGGATTATATGTTTTAGAACAATTAAAGAAATCTAAAAAACAAAAAAATATTATAGTGTTAACATCATATAATGAACAAGATACAATAAGAAAAGTAAGTGAATATGGCGTAAAATACTTTATGCTAAAACCATTTGATTTTAAAGAGTTTGAAAACAAAATATTAGACATAACAAAAGATAAAAACAATAAATCACAAGTAATAGACCTACATTCACATAATATACAAATATCTATAACAAGAATATTACATCAGTTAGGAATACCGTCACATATTAAAGGATATCAATATATTAGAGAAGCAATATCTTTAGTGTATAATAATCCGAGTTTAATAGGTGGTATAACTAAAGAATTATATCCTGAAATAGGCCACAAATATAAAACTTCAGTTTCTCGCGTTGAAAGAGCGATAAGGCATGCTATTGAAGTGAGTTGGAATAGAGGCGATTGGAGTTTAATGGAAGACATTTTCGGACATAGTGTTGATATTGACAAAGCAAAACCAACTAATTCAGAATTCATTGTTACAATAGCTGATAAATTAAGGCTTGAAATGCTTAAAGTTAATTAGTTCTCTATGTAGAACTTTTTTTTAATATATGATAGAATTAAATTGGTGAAACAAATGAAAAAAATAATGTTAATAATATTAGATGGCTTTGGTATAAATGCCTCTGAACATGGTAACGCAGTTAAAGCGGCTAATACTCCAGTGTTCAACAAATTAACAAGTGCATTTCCGTGTGCAGAATTAATTGCGAGTGGAGAAGAAGTAGGCTTGCCAAAAAATCAAATGGGCAACTCAGAAGTTGGACATATGACAATAGGATGCGGTAAAACCATAAAACAACCATTAACAATAATTAATGAAAAAATTAAAAGCAAAGAGTTTTTTAGTAATGATGTACTTAATGAAGTAGTGGAACATGTAAAAGAAAATGATTCAACGCTACATTTAATAGGTCTACTTTCAAACGGTGGTGTGCATTCAAGTGCAAATCATTTTTATGCGGCTTTAGCACTAGCTAAATTGAAAAAAGTTAAAAACGTTTGCTTTCATTTTATAACTGATGGAAGAGATACACTTCCAACTAGTGGTTTATCATTCATAAATGAATTTATGGAAAAAGCAAAAAAACTAAATATAGGAACAATCAGTACTATATCTGGAAGATACTTTTCTATGGACCGAGATAACAATTTAGAAAGAACAAAAAAAGCATATGATGCTATGATATACGGAATAGGCAACGAATTTAGAGATTATGAAACGTGCATGAATGAACATTATAAACGTAATATTACAGATGAGTTTATTAATCCTAGCATAATCACAAGAAATGCTACGATAACTGATAGAGACGGAATAATATTTATTAATTTTAGACCAGAAAGAATGACACAATTAATAGATGCATTAACTTCTAATAATTATAAAGGATTTAAAACAAAACCGTTAAATGATGTAGCAATGGCATCAATATTTGAAATACATAAAAAAATACCATATGCGTACAAGTTAGAAAGTATTGGAACAACTTTTGGAAAGTACATAGATGGCTTATCATATAAACAAGCGAGAATCGCTGAAACAGAAAAATATGCACATGTAACACATTTCTTTGATGGTGGTGAAGACTTCACTTCGCCTAATTGTGATAAATATTTAATACCATCGCCGGACGTAGCGACTTATGATTTAAAACCAGAAATGAGTTTAGGAGAAGTTACAGAAACAACATTAAAAGTAATAGAAGAAGATTATGATTTCATATTAGTAAACTTTGCTAACCCAGATATGGTAGGACATACAGGAAACTTCAAAGCAACAGTAGATGCAATAGAAATATGTGATTTTTGCTTAGGAAAAATCTATGAAAAAGCAGCAGAGTATTTTTATGATGTCATAGTTACTGCAGATCATGGTAATGCAG
>CALVVN010000055.1 GCA_944363865.1 uncultured Bacilli bacterium | reverse complement strand
ATAACTAATCAACTCCTTTCAAGCATATAAAAAGGTTAACCGAAATTAACCTTTCATATATTTAAAGTCGATTAGTTCGACTAATTTCCCTATGGTGCCGAAAGCAGGAATTGAACCCGCAACCTACTGATTACGATTCAGTTGCTCTACCAATTGAGCTATTTCGGCAATTGAAAACATAAATTATAATACATTTTCTAAATATATTTTATTTTTGAATGATCCTCTTTTTTCATTTTTTCTCTTAGCAATTTTAATTATTTCTTCTAAATTAGAATTCTCAATTTCTGCTAAGCATTTTATTACTTCAAGCATATCAGTTAATTCTTCTAGTCTATCACCATTTTGAGAATTTAATACTTCATTATATTCTTCCCCTAGTTTTTTCTCTAATTCTTTCTTGTATTCTTTAATATTTAATGTTCTAAAAATCGGTTTTTCTCCATTTGAAATAATAATTTCCGGAATTTTATCTCTAACTAATTTGTTATATGTTTGCATTTATTTACTCCTTTTTATTTTCATTATATATATTTTTTTCTAACTTTTTGAAGCCACTTCAAAATAAATTGGTGTGGGTAAAGAGATTTGAACTCTCACGACTAATGTCACACGCCCCTCAAGCGTGCGCGTCTACCATTCCGCCATACCCACATAAAAGAGTTATATTTTTAACCCTTTTACAAATTGGTCTTTGTATTCCGCAATCTCTTCGTCCGTTAATAATTGAATTTCTTCTTGATAAGCCTCGGGAATATATTGATAAAGTGACGTTCTCTTTGTTTTACCTTTTAAAAATTGTAACATTTCTCCTACTTCGTAATCTTTATTTTCGCATTCACTATATCTGTGAACTCGAGTTAATATGTAGACTCTTTTTCCTTTAAATGTAATTACTCCTTCTATTGATTTGTTTTCTAAACTATCTCTACTTCCACTAACTAATGAAATAGAGCCATTAAATGTGAACTCATTGTCTTTCTCTTTTTAAAACACATCTCAACTATTTCTGATTTACTGCATCCATTAATCGGATAGGCTGTGTTAGACAATTCTTTGCTGTTTATTAATATATTTAAACATCTATCTAGTTCCTCTTCACTCATATTCATTTTTCTAAATCTAGTTTCAAATAGAATAGTTTCATCTGTTGTCATTAATTTTTCTCCTTGATTGCTTTAAATAATTTTGTCCATAATTTACTAGTTGAATAATTCAATATTCCAACTTTATATATTCTAATTCCATATCTAAAAAATAATGCTATAACTATTATTAATAATACTATTGAAATAATTATTTCTATTAATCCTATTTGTCCCATTATTAAAAGTACAGGGGCTAATAAGGCTGATATAAATGGTACTACCGAAAAAATTGTTATAAATGTTGAATTTTCGAAACTTGAAGCCATTAAAGCTAAATAGTATCCAACCATAATTAGAATCATTAAAGGCGTCTGTAATTGTTGATAATCTTCTATGCTAGTTGTCATAGATGCTAGTATTCCTGCAAGTAAAGAATAAGCCACGATGCTTAATATCAATAAAATTACAACAAGTGGCAGTGATACAATAACTTCTTGTAATAAATTAGATCCACTTATCATTTCTCCAATTTGACCGACATTGATTCCGAAACTTTCTAAAATACCAGCACCATGAAGTTTACTTCTTATAAATAAACCTATAGCACTATATATTAATATTAATAGACTTTGTATTATAACAAAGACATTTACTGTTACCATTTTAGAAATGAAATGTGTGTTTGGGGAAACACTTGATATTATTATTTCCATACTTTTTGACGTTTTTTCCTCATTTATTTCCGCGCCAATCATTTGTATAACAAATATTGCTATTATAAAGAACGGAACTATAAATATAGGAATTAAAGCGTAACCAAATGTTTTTATGTTTTCTGCGGTTTCATCATATTCAGTATTTAAAATTACGTTATTTATTTCAACACTTTTATATATATTTTCTAACTCTTCAATACTTATACTGCTTTCTTGTATTGCAATATTCATTCTTAAGGTATTTAATGCACTTGATATTTTTTGCTCTAAAGATTGGTCTATATCTTCATAACTTATTAATTCAGCATTTATAATGTTTTCAGTGTCAGTTTGTATGTCTAATATAATGTTTTTGCTTCCTTCATCTTTTATTTCGTTTTCTAGTTCTTCTCTTGTTTTCTCTGCTTTAATTAGTTCTACTTCTGTTTGCGATAGTGATATAGTCTCTGTTTCTTCATATATATTTGCAAAACTTTCATATAAGCTATTTGTATCATCCACGATGTATATTTTAGTTGATTCTTCAAAATCTCCACCAAACATTTTTATTATTGAATCTATGTTAATTAGTATTGGAATGGCTAATATCAAAATAATGTTAACTATTTTGAACGTCTTAGTATTTATTTTTCTTTTTAAACCTTCGCCTATTAAAAACATTAACTTATTTTTCATATGATTCACCTACTCTTTCTATAAATATTTCATTTAATGTAGGTTCTTCTACAACGAACTTTTCTACATTCTTTTTGGTTTTTATATAATCAAACACATCATTCACATAATTCTTTTCTTTTACACTAACGATGTATTCTTGTCCACTCTTTTCAACTTTAAGCACACCATTTATCTTTAATAATTCTTCTTTTTTTACATCGCCTATTATTTCAATATTTTTCTTTTTATAATCATCCTTTATGTCTTTTAGTTTTCCTTCCAGTACAGTTTCTCCTTTTACTAAAATCAAAAGTTTTTCACAAAAATATTCTACATGATCCATTCTATGTGATGAAAAAATTATCATTGATCCATTATTTTTATACTCTAATATTACTTGTTTAAAAAGTTCTATATTAATTGGATCTAAACCTGAAAATGGTTCATCAAGTATTAATAAACTTGGACTATGCAATATTGACATTATAAATTGTACTTTTTGTTGATTACCTTTTGAAAGTTCTTTTATTTTCCTATCTTTGTATTCTGTTATATGAAATCTTTCAAGTAGTTTATCAAGTTCACTTTCTACTTTTTTCTTTGTCATGCCTTTTAATTGTCCATAAAAAAGTGCTTGTTCTTTAACTGTTAGTTTTGTTAATAAACTTCTTTCTTCAGTTAAAAAACCTATTTCATCTGTAATTGTATAATCTATTGGTTTACCATTTAGTGTAATTTCTCCCTCTGTTTTATCTAATAAACCTGTAATCATTCTAAAAGTTGTAGTTTTTCCAGCACCGTTTACACCTAATAATCCAAATATTTCTCCTTTATCTATATTAAAATTAAGGTTTTTTACTGCTAGAAAATCGCCATAGTATTTTGTAACATTTTCTACTTTTAACATTTTTTCACCTCTTTTGTTTATAATTAAATAATACAATATTATATATACTAGTTCAAGAAAAAAACGCGTTAATCACGTTTTTTAAATATTTTATTTTTAATGTTATTAACATATGTTTCTCCAAACACATCGTATAATAGTTTCGTTTTGTAAGCTACTACTATGTATGTAATCGCACCTGTAAAGGCATAAACCGCACATGTCAATAAAATGTTAAGTGTTCCGTTGCTATTTATTGGCATGATTTGATTTAATAGTAGTAGTACTAGCAACATTGCTATTAATGCTATTATTTCTTTTTTTATTATACTAATAATTGGTTTATATGTGAAAGTTAATTCGCGTTTCAAACAAGAAAGTGCTAGAAAAAACGATAAAGAATAACCTAGTAGTGTTGCTGCGATTGCGCCGTAATAAGCTGGAATCCCAATATTGTGGAATAATATCATTAATGGAATATCTAGTACTGCGTTAGTTACAAATCCTAGTATTGTATTTAAGTAAACTATTTTAAACTTATTCAAACTTTGTAAAGTCATATTGATAGTCATATGTAAACTTGCCGCAAATGCGGCGTAAACTAACACTTTTAATATTGCTCCCCCATAATCGCTATACCCATAAAATAATGTGTATACAGGTTCTGATAAAATTGATAATCCCACTGCCATTGGTAGTGCTGTTACTATTATTATCCCTATTGCCTGTATAAATTTTTTGTTTAATTCTTTTACGTTTCCTTTCACATAATAACTAACTATATGAGGGATTAAACTTACTCCTAGTCCGATTGAAACAGAATTTATTATCATGCAGATTTTCGTTCCCCATGTTGCAATAATGCTTGAAATAATTTCACTTTCTTCTGCTGTATATCCAAGAAAATATAAGCCTCTTATTATTAGTGACATATCAGTCAAACTATATATATCTGTCGCTACACTAACAATAATTAGTGGAATAGCATAGAATATTATTTTTTTAATTATCTCTTTGTCTTCAACTTTTGGCTCATCTTTTTTTCTAACTTTTGTAAATAACTTTGAGTTTTTCTTTATTTTTATTTTTAAATATATATATGCTGCAAGTCCACCGAAAAAGGCACCTGAAATTGCGATTGCCACTCCTGTACTTACACTTTTATTTAATACATTTATAGTAATATATGAACCCATTAATATTATTGCGATTCTAACAATTTGTTCTATTACTTGGCTAGTTGAAGAAGGCGCGATAAACTTATGCCCTTGTAAGTAACCTTTTGTTGCTGATAAAAATGGAATAACTAATAAACAAAACGATACACTTCTGATGCAAAAACCGATATCTTTTATTGTATTTCCGCCTTCAATATCTCCTATAATTAAAACAGCAAATTCTTCTGCAAAAACAAATACTAGGAAAAATGCAATAGATGCGATTACTGTCATTACGTTTCTGCATATTTTATATGCTCTTTCTTTAGTTTCGTACATCTCAAGTGCATTATATTCGCTTATAATTTTACTTATTGCTACAGGTAAGCCTGCAGTAGATATATTTAAAAATAAATTGTAAACATTGTAAGCATAGGAATATAATGCTCCACCATCTTCTCCAATTATATTGTAAAAAGGAATGACGTATAAAGCTCCTAGTACTTTAATTAGTATTATTGCAAATGTTGCTATAAACGTGCCTTCTACAAATGAATTTTTTTTCATACTGCATAACTCCTTAATCTTCATCATACACTACCATAGCTGTGAAACAATAGATTTGTTCATCGCTAAACATAGCTACTGATACTTGAAACTTTATATCTATTATATCACTATTTAATGTACTTAAAAAATTATTTAAGCTTGTTTCTAAATCTTTTTCATGATTTTCATCAATTATTTTTACTTTGTACATTTTAACCACCTACATTTAATTTATCACTTTGTATGTGGTTTTTTTGTCTAAAATTGTTTTATATAATAATCTTTTTTTGATTCTCCATTGGAATCCTTGTATTTAATCAATGTTTTAAACTCTATGTTTTCTGTATTTTCTATAAAACCGATTAATTGAATTCCTTTTACTTCTTCATCGTTTTTTGATATATCTATTTTCTCTTCAAATATTCCTGATGAAGGATAAATATCTTCTGTATTTTTATTGTGTATAACGATCACTTCTATTTCATACATATCGGTTTTTACATTGTCAAGCGTCAGCACATACATCGACTCTTTTTCATTTATCTGTTCGATTTCTATTTCTAAATCATAATTATTTTGCTCTATAAAATTGGTTGTATTTTCTAATTCATCAATGTATTTTTCATATATTTTGTATTCATTTGTAACTTTGTTATTGTCACATCCAACTATTATTAAAATTGCAATTATCATTATTATTTTTTTCATATTTTTATTATATAGTAATGTTAATTAAAAGAAAAGGTTATTATTTGTTGTAATGCATAATAAAAGTAAACAATCTATAGTTTTATGTTTACTTTTATTAATTAAATAATTATTTTTTAGCACTTTCTTTTTTTAGCTTTTTGTTAATCTCTGTAGTGTTTCTGCAGATTACTAGAATTACTAAAGAAAATTCAAACATTAATCTTAGAACTAAGTTACCAATTATTAAATATGCTAAGAATGCGATGAAATTAGTACCTATTAATGCGAATGATGATAGTGTTATGTATATCGCTAGTATTAAATATACAACTTTTAATAGTACTTCTGCAAACATAGATTTAAAGCTTAAAAAATCATATAGCCAATTTACAAAGCCTTTATATTTTCCTTCATTTGATTTGTTTAGGAATACTAAATATACTACAATGCCTCCTATTAAAGCTGCTACTGCACTTACTAACATCCAAGTTCCAACTGAACTTGAAGATGTTGTTACGTTATAACCAAAATCATATGCTCCGTATGTGTTCATATATATCCTCCTCTCAAATATATAATACCATATTTATAAGCTTAGGTGTATTATTTTATTACTAAGTTTACTATTTTGTTTGGAATTATGATTTCTTTAACGATGGTTTTGTTTTCAATATATTTTTTTACGTTTTCTTCTTCTAAAGCTTTTGCTTTAATTTTTTCGTTGGTATCGTTTTCTTCTACTTCAATTGTGGCTCTTACTTTTCCGTTTATTTGAACTGCTATTTTTCTCTTTTCTTCTTTTGTTTTATCTTCATCATACGTTGGCCAGTTTTCATATGCAATAGTATTTGTATTTCCTAACATGCTCCATAGTTCTTCTCCTAAATGTGGACATATAGGACTTATAAGTTTTACAAAACCTTTTGCATATTCTAATGGTAATTCATTTTCCTTATAAACCGTATTTATAAATATCATCATTTGTGAAATTGCTGTATTAAAGTTTAATGTTTCATAATCGTTTGTAACTTTTTTAACTGTTTGGTGATAGATTTTTTCTAATGCTTTGTTTTCTTGCTCCGTTATTTTGTTTTCTTCAAATAATCTATATATTCTATCAATAAACTTTTTAGCGCCATCTATTCCAGTTTTACTCCAAGGTTTATCAGCATCAAGCGGTCCCATAAACATTTCGTATAATCTTAAAGCATCTGCTCCATGACTTTCTACTATATCGCTCGGATTTACTACGTATTCTGGATACCTTTTCCCCATTTTTATTCCATTTTCACCTAAAATCATTCCTTGATGGACTAATTTTTGAAATGGTTCTTTTACTGGAACTAGACCTTTATCATATAGATAATTGTTCCAAAATCTAGAGTAAAGTAAATGCCCTGTTGTGTGTTCTGGTCCCCCTACATATAAATCTACAGGCAACCAATGTTTCATTAATTCGTAATTTGCAAACTCTTTTTCATTATGCGCATCTATGTATCTTAAGAAGTACCATGAGCTTCCTGCAGATCCTGGCATTGTAGAAGTTTCTCTTGTTCCTTTTTTACCATTTATTATTACGTTTTTCCATTCGGTAGCATTTTCTAATGGAGCTTTTCCATTTCTGCTTTTATAGTCTTCTAATTTTGGTAAGATAAGCGGTAATTCTTCGTCTTTAAGTGTTTGCATAGTTCCATCTTCTATGTGAATTATTGGAATGGGTTCTCCCCAGTAACGTTGTCTTGCAAATATCCATTCTCTAAGTTTATAATTAACTTTTTTGTATCCACATTTGTTTTTTTCTAGCCATTCTAGCATTTTCTCTATTGCTTCTTTTTTGTCTAAACCGTTTAAAAAGTCAGAGTTGATATGTGTTCCGTCTTGTGTGTATGGTTCTTTTTCAATATCTCCACCTTCTAAAACCTCAATGATTTCTATTCCAAACTTTTTCGCAAAATCATAATCTCTATCATCGTGTGCGGGAACTGCCATGATTGCACCAGTCCCATATGTTACTAAAACGTAATCGCTAATCCATATTGGTATACGTTTTTTGTTAACTGGATTTATTGCGTAACTTCCAATAAATACTCCAGTTTTTTCTTTATTTAATTCTGTTCGTTCAAGTTCTGATTTACTCATGCAGATTTTTTTATATTCCTCAACTTTTTTCCTCTCATCATCTGTCGTTATTTTTTCAACAAGTGGATGTTCTGGTGCAAGTACGCAATAAGTCGCACCAAATAATGTGTCACATCTTGTAGTGAATACATCAAATGTTTCATCAAAACCATCTACTTTAAATGTTACTATAGCACCTGTAGATTTGCCTATCCAATTTTTTTGTGCTTCTTTTGTTGAGTTTGGCCAATCTATATCATCTAGGCCATTAATTAATTTATCAGCATACTTTGGTATATCCATAACCCATTGTTTCATATTTTTTCTTATTACTGGATATCCGCCTCTTTCGCTTTTTCCATCAACAACTTCATCGTTTGATAAAACTGTTCCTAGTTCCTCGCACCAGTTTACTGGCATATCAATATATTTAGCTAATCCATCTTCATATAATTTTTTAAATATCCATTGAGTCCATTTATAATATTGTGGGTCGCTTGTTGATATTTCTTTACTCCAATCGTAAGAAAAGCCTAAACTTTTTAGTTGTTGTTTAAATGTATTAATATTTCTTTGTGTAAATCCGTCTGGATGATTTCCAGTATTGATTGCATATTGTTCAGCAGGCAAACCAAACGCATCCCACCCCATTGGGTGTAAAACATTAAATCCCTGCATTCTTTTCATCCTTGCTACTATATCTGTTGCCGTATATCCCTCTGGATGTCCCGCATGTAAACCAACTCCTGATGGATAAGGAAACATATCTAAAGCATAAAACTTCGGTTTACTAAAATCGTAAACGTTTGTCTTAAATGTTTCGTTTTCTTCCCAATAATTTTGCCATTTTTTTTCTATTTCTCTAAAATTATACATCTTTTTTACTTCCCTTCTTTTGATAATGCCTTCCTACAATTTCATATAGTGAATAAGTTAATATTATTAGTAATACAAAACCTATTGCTAAACTTAAAAAATAGTTTTCTACGTAAAATACCGCAGTAAATGAAAAGGCGATTATAGTTGAATTTATAATAGAAATTGTGAATAATAAGTTCTTGTATTTTATTTTTCGTATGTCTAAATTGTATTTTTTAACTAACAATTTTACTTCTGTTATTTCTTTTTGTTTATTTTTAATTTTTTTTCTACTAAACATTATTGAATAAATTATAAATACTAATAAAAACGCTAGTATGAACACCATTAAATATCTAATTATCATTTGCATATTGTTACTCCTTTAAAATAAAAACTTTATAATTTAAGGACGGATTTATTCCGCGGTACCACCTTAATTCATAAAGTTTATGCTACTTATTTAGTTAACGCCTATCTTACGATTTTCCTTAAAAGCAAGTTCACATATTTTATCTTTATTAGTTCTCACCAACCACTAATTCTCTTTAAAGATTTGATATGCTACTACTCTTTCAAATAGAACTTAAGTGTATTATATAATTTTACAATTAAATTATCAAGTATTTCTTATATTTCGGCGATATATTCTAATAATTTTATAAACATTTTTACGAATAGTGATTTTAATCCATCTTTTCTTAGTTTTCTTATTTCAATACGTTTTTTTCTAATGCTCATATCACTATATATTATGTCTGCAATTTTTTCTTTAAGTTTTGTTTCAATGTTTAAATCAGATATTATTGAGTCAATTTCTTCATTAATTAATCTTACCGCGTCAATTTCAATGTCTTTTCCGGCACAGTTTATTGTAAGTTGTTGTATAGTAGGAACATCTTTTACTTCAATTATAAAGTCAGCATCATCTATGTATTTTTCAAACTCAACTTCATGTCTACCAACATTTACTTTTACATCTTCTGCATATTTAGTGTTTCTAAAACGTATTTTATAATCTCTTTTA
>CALVVN010000054.1 GCA_944363865.1 uncultured Bacilli bacterium | reverse complement strand
ATACAATATCATTATTATAAGAATTTCTCGTTACTAAATCACCAATATTAAACATAATAAGTACCATTCCTTTCCCAATCTCAAAGCACAACACCATAACTCTGAAATTATTTTCCTTTTCGATTATCACTAATAAAATATATGCCAAAAGAAAAAAAATAGAATCAATTCTATTTTTTAATCCATTATTTATAACTAATTATTTAATAAATTCCCTTAAATACTTAGTAATATTATTTTTAAATTGTAAAAAAGAAACACTTTGAAGCAATTCTTCTGACTTAGGTTCATTAAATTTTTTTAAAAAATCTTGATAATTTTGATTAAGTTTAGTAAAATCATCATTTAAATCATTCCATAAATTATTAACCTCATCTAAAGAAAGTGAAGAAATATCTTCTAAAGTTACCAATGAAATTCTAATCCGATCAAATAACTTAGGTTCTAAAGAAGCCGTTTTAATTTCCATTTCTTCAAGTGAAATAGTAAGTCTTTCAATTTCTGTAGCATATTCTGTTAACTGATATCTATATTTCTTTTTTTTAAATTTCTCAATTGAAGTGGCATTTTTAGTATCTTGCATTTTTTCTAAACTTAGCCAACTTACTAATGTCTCTAAATCCCTTTCACACTCATCTAAAGTATAATTACTAAAAAAAGGGTTATCTTTAATCTCATCATAAACATCTTCTTTATATAACCAATACTCTAATCTCTCATAATGATGATAAAAGCATCTCATTATAGGCCGATACCTATATGAATTTTCAGCATTTAAATACTTTGTTTCAGATATTTGTTTAGTTAATTTTTCATATATTTCCATATTTTTCCTCTTTCACACGTAATATAATAACATATTTTTAAAATAAAAGAATATTAACGTTAATTGTTAATATTCTAGTTAAAATTATTATTTTCCACAACAATGTTTATATTTTTTACCACTGCCACATGGCTAGCATTTTTAAGGCTTTTTACCACTGTCCACTCGTTAATTTCCTTTAAAATGGGGCTTTTATTACCTTTATGTTTTAGTTTATTCCAGCTAATCTCTAGCAGAGTGGCTCTAAAAGTGGCTCCAGAATTGCAAATTTTCCACATCTTTATATCTTTAATTTTCAACTATAATATACCATTTAATCCTTTATAAGTCTATATAACTTGACTTATTTCCAATTAAGAGCGATTAATATTACATTCTATTTGGAGGTGTAATGTGAAGTATATTATTAAGCCTAAGAATCGTATTGAGTGTATAAGCAGAAATGGTGACTATCACGGCTTCTTTATCATCAGGAATATTGATATAGTACTATCTGCTAAAAAGCCACGAGACTTGGAAGTAATGATGAAATTTAGGCATAAGATTGAAGAACAAATAGTAGACTACTTAAACTTTAAAAGTTATCGAAAGGATAAAGAATAAAGCCCACCTTATTGGTGAGCTCTTTTTTTATTCTATATTTGTTTAATTTTTAAAGAATATCTCCATAAGATATGCTATTTATAAAATCTTCCATATATTTAAAATCAGGTATATATCCCTCATCTGAATATACTTTTTCGTAATCTATAATATATTTTTGATCTGCACCTTTTTTAGCTGGTAATTTAATTACAGTTTTAAAGACTTTATCTCCTTTTGGTTTTCTTCCATAAGACCATTTATATTTTTCCATTTCCAAAATTGTGCAAATAAACATAGCTATTTTTTTATTTAAGAAATCTGAATATAACACTTCTACATCAGATGATATAACAATTGGTTCTTCCTGATAAAAAGCATCAAAACAATCTCCATTTGTAGAAACTGTTATACAATTTCCAGGTATAGTTTCATCAGCTACATATGTTGATACACCATTATTTAATGAAGTTGAGGAAATAAAAGGACTTGCACCATTTATCTCAGGTGTACTTGAATGTTTTTTTACTTTTACTTTTTCAAATAACTTCCCAACTTCAAAATCAATCCAATCAGTAGTATCTAATAATTTGTCGTATTTAAATTCATTTTTAGATTTTGGAATATCATAATATAAACTTTTCATATAGTCTTTCATATATTTCCAATCCACATTCTCATTAGAATCAACAGGTAAGTATAATTCTGTATCCTTAATAGAATTAATGATGTATGCTCTACCATATGAATATCTATATTTTTCCATTTTTAGTAATGTACAAATAAATAATCCTGTATATTCATTTAACCAATCAGCTCTTATTATAACTATGTGATCCCCTGTTACAAATTCTTCTTTTTGATATGATATAGTGGCTGTTGTATCGCCAATAACTAACGCATTACCTTTTTCAACATGTTCTAATCCATCCCTGTTAACATAACAATCAACAGAATTGTTTATTTCTGTTCTTGATACAAATGGTATTGAATTACTCTCATAGAACTCTACAATATCCATTTCATCTTTTGAATATGCATATGATTTATATATATTGTTTTCCTCTATTAGATCTCCAAATCTAAATTTTTTCCATTGAGATATATCAATTATCATATATGCCACCAACTTTTACTCTAAATGATAAGTAATCATTAATTGTCTTTTGAAATGCACTACTTATTAAATTTGAATAATCAGTTTCCATATAGGCTTCGGCTAGCCACTCATCTTCTGCAGTTACAAACTTAGTTACTGATAATCCCTTTTTTGTTTCTCTATTGAAATATAGCCTTAACCATTCTTGTTCTTTTTCTGCCCATGAACCAGGATATCTTTCTATTCTGCCAAGATTCTTCTTTTTTACAAGTCCATCGTCTTTATAATATCCAAAGAATGTTGGGACAGATGAATTTTCATGTCTTTGTCCCAATGTAAATACCATACAACATGCTGCAACACTAGCACCAGGATAGAACACTTCCATAGGTAAAGTAAATACAGCATCAAGTGTATTTTCTTCTAACATTTTCTTTTTAAAATATTGTATTTCTGAACTATTTCCAATTGCACATTGCATTGGTAATAATACTGCCATCTTTCCTGTTTTTATTTTTGAAGCAACATAATAAACATAATTAAATCCTTTTGATGGATCAGTTTTTGTATCCTTTTTCCAATTTTTTGTATATTCTGGATCACAAGATTTTTTTGTTCCATTGTATGGAGGATTCATCAATACTGTATTTATGTGAACACCCTTTTTTATTAATTCATCAATTTCTTCAAAACATGATCCCTGAACAATGTTTGAGTTTCCATCTCCATGAATAAGCATATTAGTTGTTGATAAACCAAATGCTGTTTCTTCGTATTCGATACCATATATCTGATGTTTTTTAACATTATCAATTTCTTCATTATTATCACAATCTGCTATAGCATCAGTCATTGCTCTAACTAAGAAAGCCCCACTACCACAGCATGGATCCAAAACAACTGAATTTCTATTAATATTTACAACTCTGCTCATAAAGTGAGCTATATGGTCTGGAGAAAAAGCTTGATTTTTATCCGCTTTCCCAACATACTTGTTAAATGTAGTAAAGAATAGGTTTAATAAATCTTGTCCTAAAATACTCTTGTCATTAATTGAAGGCATTATATTTGTATTAATAAAATTTAATATTTCAGTAAAATCTTCATTTTCTAACTGCCTAATATCTTGATTTTTTAGAACTTTATTATCTAATACACTAAGCTTAGTTGCCTTATTCATATCATTGTCTAATAAATAAGTTAATTTTTCTTCTATACCGGCAATTATTTGAGATGATGATAAATTCTCATAAACCAATCCATTTTTCAAAGCAAGTAAACATGTTCCTACAAACTGGCTTCTAATTTTTTCGTTTATGCCTTTCTTATGTAATAGTTCATTCAATTCATACGTGCTTTGTGTCAATTTTACTTTATCATTTTTAGTGTTAAAAAACACATTATAGTATTCTTCAAAAGTTTTAAACTTTCTGTCATTCTTGCTATATGTTTCTAATGATAAAGGTTCATCCGTATAATACCATACATAAAGTTCATCTCTATTTGTGCTTGCCAAAATAGCTATAATTTTATTTTTATTTAATTCTTTTTCAAAATTAACATAATTCTGAAGTTGTATCAATCCATCAGATAGATTATTTCCTTTTAAGTCTTGTTTAGTTTCAACTAAAACACTTAATTTATCATCAGCAAATCTTATATCAAGATTCTTATAATTTCTTTTTGCATCATCGCTTAAATAATCATAATAATTTTTCCCTATATTTTGAAGGGCTTTGCCATAACTGAATTCTTCATTCTCAATATTGCTTGTTAAATATTTTCTTCCAATTTTATTGATAATATCTGTTCTTATCATTTTTTTCTCACTCCCATACTTCTTTCACACATATTAATTTTTTCAACCATTTTTATGTACTCATCAAAATCTAATATAACCACATAATCTTTTCCGTTTCGAGTCACTCGTAAGGGTTTCTTTGTGTCTTTTACTTTTTTAAATAATTTAGCAGACTGTCCTTTACAAAATTCTCTGGTAAGGGTGGTATCTTCAATATATTTTTCCATACTCCCTCCTCTGTTATTCTCCTATTATAATTTTATCATATGTAATTACTTTTGTAAATATAATTGTAATTACTTTACAAAGATTTTTTTAAACGTTTATCAGCTATTTAAATAATTTTATATAGCTTATAACTTGACTATTTTGTAAATAAGAGTGATTAATACAACATGGAGGTGTCTATGTTAAGAAAATCTACAGACGAAGATATTAGTAATGAAGAGCTAGAAACGATAATCAACCCTTTTTATGATAACTACCATAATTATGTAGAAGAATATGTTATGCCTGAAGTTATTGCTTTTTATATTGCTAGTTCTTTTTATAGGA
>CALVVN010000053.1 GCA_944363865.1 uncultured Bacilli bacterium | reverse complement strand
CATTGGACTAGATGGTGTTATTGGATAAATACCACATACTTCACTAAATAAATATGCAGCCGTTATACAGGCTTCATTCCCATCCATTATCTTATAGTTTTTCATATCATCACCTAGGTTAATTATATAATAAAAAAATATTGAAATCTAGTTATCAATATTTTTTTCTTTTAATATTTGGATATAAAATTTAACATTATATTTTACAAATCTTTTAATTCTTTTTGGTTCTTTTGCTATTCTGTATAACCATTCTAAATTGTTTTTTATAAAAAATTTAGGCGCTCTTTTTTTATATCCACTTAATACATCAAATGTCCCTCCAACACCAATAAATATTCCTTTTTCAAATCGATCTATGTATTTATATATTATTTCCTCTTGCATAGGAATTCCTAATGCAACTAAACAAATATCAGGTTTTAATTTTATTATTTTTTCAAATACTTTATCTTTATCATTAACATAGCCATCTGTAAACCCTAACAATTTAATGTTTTTGTACTTGTTTTTTATTAAGTTTGCAAAATTATCAATTACTTCTTTTTTGGCACCAAATAAATATAAACTTTTATTTTGTTTGTTTATCTCGCTTAATAAATATTTTGTAATATCTATTCCTGTGATTCTTTCTTTTATTTTTATGTTGCACATTTGACAACTTTTTACAATTGATATTCCGTCTGGAACTAAAATAAAATTCTCATTTTGTAAAATTTCTTTCATAACTTTATTAGTTTGTGAAATCATTATTGTTTCAGGATTAACAGTAATAATAAACTCTTTTTTATTTTCTCTAATTGATTTGCTAATATGTTGTTTAAATTTTTCAAAATTTTTGTTGTATATTTTACTTAAAATTTCAATCATTGTTCACCATTTTTTATAAGTTCTATTATAGCTTTAGCTTTGTTTTCCCAGTCATTGTCTTTAGCATCTTTATCTAATAAATTAATATATTCTTTGTTATTTATTCTTTTTATAGTTGGCTCAATTTTATCTAAAAAGTCTTCATGAGTTTTTGCAATTACCACGCTTTTGTATTTCCTACATTCCAATATATTTGTTGTTAATATTGGTTTCTTTAATGCCATGTATTCAAATATTTTAACTGGACTTGTTGAATTTGTTATATCATTAATTAAAAATGGTATTATTAATAGAGCAGCTTTACTTGCATAATATTTTAAAACTTTATAATCACGTGAACCTAAAAAATAAATATTTTTATCTTTTTTTATATTTTTATCAAATGATTCGTCATATTTTATACCAAATAATACTATACTATATTTATTAGTTCTTGCAATTTTTTTTATCAGTTCATAATCAAACCATTTTGCTAATGCTCCATAATACATTATTATAGGTCTTTTTAAATCTATTATTTTTTGAAATTCTTTATCAAATTTAAAATCATTATCAAAACTTTGAAAAAAGTTGTAATCAACTCCATTTGTTGCAAACGCTAAGTTTTTCTCTCCTCTATGTTTGATAACATCTTGTTTTAATAAATCTGCTGTTACTATTATGTAGACATTTTTGTCTTTCATTGCATACTCGTATTTTTCTATTATGTTTTTTGGAATTTGTTTTGTCCCTGCAATTTCTGGTGATAAATCATCTATGTATTCATATATAAATTTATAACCATCGTCTATATATTTTTTAATATCTTTGACTGACATTTTCCAATCCGTTGAATACATTTGTAAGTATCTCGGTTTTTTTATTTCTTTTATTTCCTTTTTTAGAATATTGTTTAAAAAAATATTATTAAAATTAATTAAATATAAGTTTTTTTGATGAAACTGAACTGTTTTTATTTTATCTGTTGTATCAGTAACTTCATAGAATACTAGACATTTATTTTTCGACAAATTGTTTGCTATATGTTGTGGTCTTTGGAATAATGGAACATTATATCCAAAACTACTTCTCCATAATATTATTCTTTCATACTCATTATTAGTTAGTATATCTTTAATTATTTTTTTATATTTTCTTTTATTAAATAGCACTTCTAAGCTTATTCTATCTATGTAATTTGCTTTTATATGCATTTTTAATTTGTTTAAAAAACCTAAAAAGCCATATTTTTTATAAACATTTATTAATTTAGATATTTTTTCTCTCATATATAACCTCACTACTTTTATATTATCATTTATTAAGAAAAATTGCAAAACTGTTTTAAAAAAAAATCAGAACAAATTATATTGTTCTAATAACAATTATTGTACATTATACATTCTTCATAATATTCTGATTTTTTTGATATTTCATTTTGTACTGTTTCGTTAGTATATATTTCACTTAAAGTTTTTTCGCAGCTGAATAAATTTGTACCAAGGCCTAATTTTTCTCCTTCTATCTTCACTCCCATTGCTCCTAGAGTTGTTGGAAAATAATCGTAAGTTGTAAACTCTCTATTTTTTATACAATCTGTATCTTGTGCTGGATTAATATATATATTAAGGGTTCTTCTTGGATAATTTTCATCAATGCTATCAAATGCATTATTGTTCATACTCAAATGATCCCCAGTAATTATGATTGTTGTATTTTCATAAAAATCCTGTTCTTGAATCCAGTTTATAAAACTGTATATTTGCTTATCTGCACAATAAACTGAATTTAAATATTTATTAGCAAACGGTTCTTCACAAATTTCACTTAAATAACCATCCGGTGAATGTGTATCAACTGTTAATAACGTAAAATTAAATGGTTCTTCATCTTCTGATATTTCCAATAATTTTGCTTTTGCATAATTATATAGTTTCTCATCTTCCATTCCCCAAAAAACATAATAATCCTCTGATATAATGCCATCTTCTATTGCTGTAAAATAATCAAAGGCTTTGTAGTTTCCGTGTTCAGTAAAATATACTCTTCTACCTCCAAATGTCAGATTTGATCCAACCATTATATATTGATTATAGCCTTCTTTATCTAAAATTTCTCCAAGACTATATGCCCCAATAACCAATCCATTTTCATAACTTTCTTTTGTATTTACACTATAAAATATCTTAAGTGGTATGCCTGCTGTTTGAGCAATCATAGCTCCCATAGTCCAACTTGTTCCGTTTGTTACATAACCTCCACCAATTAGTTTATTTTCTGAAAAATTTATATTATCCTTTGCTAGTTTAGTTAGGTTTGGAATATAGTTTGTTGTATATGCTCCGCCATTTTCAACTGATGTAAAGGTTGATTCCATTGATTCTAAGTATATGTATATTAAATTTCTTTTTTCTTCTGGAAACGTAAATTCCACTTTTTCTGGATTGACGTAATTTTCTTCAAAAAAATTAGAAGTTTCTACGTTATTTTTAAGATAATGAATAATTCCTAAACTTGAAAACGCATATCCTACTGAAATAAACAAGAATAATATTGTTAAAAGCATTATAGTTTTTCTATATTTTGGTAAATTATTTACTTTTAATTCATAATTTTTGCTTCCTATTTTAATCTTAATTAAATAATCAATATAATTTGAAATATTTTTAAATTTTTTTAATAAACACACAAATACAATTCCAATAGCTACTGGAATAATTACACAATGTATAGCACATTTTATTAATATCTCTCTACTTGCAGCGCCAACTGCCGTTCTCATTGTATAAATTACTTGATCAAACGATTCAATAGAATAATTAACTACTGCAAAATTAACACTTGCAAAAATAATTAGTGCCATAATAAAAATTATTATTTTTATAAAATCACTTGTTCTTTTCATTGTTTTTTTTACCTTTTATTTCTATTGATATATCAAATGTTCTTTCTATTATTTGCAAAATATATGGTAATATTAATGCTATGATTAAAGATAACCACATATATTTTAAACAAAAATCATAAGTGTATGTTGCTTCTCTATAATAATAAAACTTTTCTGAGCTAATTACATAAATAAATGTGTTCATTAATAATGCATTAATAAAAGTATACCCCAAATATTTAAGAATTAAACTTGATGCTTTATTATTATTTTTCTTTTCGTCAATGTAAGTTGAAACTGCTGATGGTAAAAAAAGACATATAAAACCCATAATAGTCACCTCAGTACACTAAATTACCATTTTTTCCATTAGTTGTCAATAATTAAATTAAACAAGTAAAAATTAAATTGTGTATACGAGGTAAAGTTGATATAATTATTTTAGTTTAATTAAGGATGTGAAACGTTGTGCAAAACAAAACCAAAAAGATTTTAATAATTAGTGAATCATTTTTGCAAGGCGGTCTTGAAAGACATATCATAACCCAATTTTCAGAAAAAAATATGAAATATGTTCCTGTTTTTGCGTTTCATAATTATAAAAAAAATGAAGAACTTAATGGTTTTAAAATATATGAAATAAGTTTGGGATATACTATAAAAGATGTTCTTTCAACTATTAATGAGTTAGTAGACATAATCAAAAAAGAAAAAATAGATGTTATACATGTTCATCCATTTTATACTCTGTTTCCAGCAATTTTTGCAAGTCAAATTACAGGTGTTGCAATAGTTTATACTATACATGGTTTTAGTTCAATTAATTTTGCAAAAGATATAAATTCTAATATATTATATAGAGTATTTTTAAACTATTGTAAGCCACTTGTTATAAGCGTAGATAAATCTTACTTAAACGTTTTAAAATATAGATATTTAGCCGAGAATGTAACTTATATTCCTAACTCAATAGATACGAGTAAATATTATGAAACTGAAGTAATTAAAAATAATAAATGGCTTTTAATTGTTAGATTAGATAAAGATAAGAAAAAAGAAATTGTATGTGTTTTAGAAAATTTAAAAGATATGAATATACATTTAGATATTATAGGAGATGGTTCTGAAAAAGAAGCATTGTGTAATTTAGTAAAAAAATTAAATTTAGAAAAAAAAGTGAATTTTTTAGGTTTTAAAGAAAATGTAAGCGAATATATTAAAAATTATAATGGTGTTATGGGCCTTGGGCAAGTTGTATTAGAAGGTCTTTGCTCTAATAGACCTGTGTTATTAATAGGTTATGGTAAAATTTCTGGAATGATCGATAAAAAACTTTTTAATGAAATTAAAAATAATAATTTTGTTAATAGAAATACAAATAATATATTTAGTTTAGAAGAGTTTAAAAACGTAAATGATAATTTAGATAAATATTTGTTGGCAAAAGAGGTAAAAAGAGAATTTTGTTCTAAAGTTGTAAATAAAAAATATTTTGAAGCCATAGATAATGCAGTTATAAATAAATTTGATAATATTTTAGATATTTACAACGATTTGATTAATTTAAATCAAGAGGTTTTAGAGAAATCATTTTATAATTCTATTGAAGTGTGTCAAATATTAGAAAACAATTTAATTAATAGAGTTACAGATGATGAAATAATAAAATCAATAATTCTTTTTAAACAGCAAGAAAAAATTAATCTTTTAGAAAATATGGTAAGTTCTATTGGGCTCAGAACAGTTACTAAAAGAACAATTAAAAACATATTTAAAAAATGTAAATTAAATAAATAGCTGTTAAAAACGTTTTGTTTTTAATTATATTTTGTGATTTTTAATTTACATAATTTAAATATGTTAATACTAAAATATATTGTATTTTTTAATAACTAATTCTTTGTTTTTACATTTGACATTTCATTATTTAAAATAATTTATAATTGCATCTACTATTCTTTTGCTTGCGTTACCATCTCCGTATGGATTTGATGCCTTACTCATTTTTGTATATTCTTCTCTATTTGTAAGAAGTTTTTTTGTTTCTTCGTATATTGTATTTTCATTTGTACCCACTAATTTTAAAGTTCCCGCATCTATTCCCTCTGGCCTTTCTGTTGTATCTCTTAATACTAATACTGGTTTACCTAACGATGGTGCTTCCTCTTGTATTCCTCCACTATCTGTTAAAATTATATATGATTTATTTATAAAATTATGAAAATCTAAAACTTCTAAGGGTTCGATTAATTTTACTTTATCATTATTTTTAAATATTTCACTTGCAACTTCACGTACTTTAGGATTCATGTGTATAGGATATATTACTTTTACATCCTTAAATTCTGTGACAATTTTATTTATAGCACCAAAAATATTTCTCATTGGATCGCCTAGATTTTCTCTTCGGTGCGCCGTTAATAGTATCATTCTTTCGTTTTGTTTTATCCATTCTAGTTCTTTATGCCTATATTCGTCTTTAACTGTTGTTGCCATTGCATCTATTGCTGTGTTTCCAGTCACATATATTTTATCTTCATTTATATTTTGCTTAAGTAAGTTATTTTTACTTATTTCGGTTGGTGCAAAAAACATATCCGTCATACAATCAACCATTTGTCTATTCATTTCTTCAGGGAACGGAGAATATTTATTGTAAGTTCTCAATCCAGCTTCTACGTGTCCAATTGTTACTTGGTTATAAAAAGCTGCTAATGCTCCCGCAAACGTTGTTGTAGTGTCACCATGTACTAAAACAATGTCAGGTTTTTCTTCTTTAATTATTTTTTCTAACCCCTCGAGCGCTCTTATTGTCACATCGCCAAGCGTTTGTCCAGTTCTCATTATATTTAAATCATAGTTTGATTTAATATTAAAAGTATTCATTACTTGATCTAACATTTCTCTATGTTGTGCTGTAACACAAACTATACTTTCTATTTCTTTTCTCGTTTCCAATTCTTTAATAAGCGGGGCCATTTTTATTGCTTCTGGCCTTGTCCCAAAAATGCTCATCACTTTTATTTTTTTATCTTTCATTATTTCCTCCTATAAATTATATTTTTTCAATATTACCTTTTATTTTTAGATTTATGCCTTTTTCGGCATAGATTTTTTTTGCAGTTGTTACTATCTCTTCGTCAAATGGAACTAATTGTATTAAACCACCGCTTATTTTATCAATTTTTATATTTTTTTCACTTTTTATATAAATTAGTTGGTTTTTTAATAATTCTTCTTTGATTTTGTCTATAATTTTGGAATTAATTTTTTCAGCATCTTTTACATAAAATTCAATCAAATCTATATTTTTTGATTTCTCTTTTAAATTAAATGACTTAATTATTTCTTTCCATTTTTCTTTCCAAACTTCTTTGTTAAAAACTTCCGCTGTTTCTCTTGCACGTTTTTTTATTTTGTCTTGACCTTCTATATTTTCTATTATGTATAATAATGTATTTAATAGGTCTTCTTTTGTTGGCTCAATTAAGTAGCCGTTGTACTTGTTTATTATTAAGTCAGTTAACCCCCCAACTCTAGTTGCAACTACTATGTTGCCAGTTGCCATCGCTTCTAAGCAAGACAAACTTGTGCCTTCACTATATAAAGTTGGAATTAATGATATATCGGATTTTTGATATACTTCATACATCTTTTCAGGTTCACTACTATAACAAAATATTTGTTTTGGATATTTTTTTATTTTATTTTTTATGCTATTTATATCTTTATCAAAACCTTTGCCAACAAAATGTATTTCTATATTTTTGTGTTTTGAGATTAATTCGTCTACTATATCTAATAGTAAGTACATTCCTCTTGGCTCATATAATCTTCTTGGATAGGTAATAATAATTTTTTCTTTGGTTTTTTTATTATTTACAAACTTAAATTCTTCTGTATCTACATAATTTGGAACAACTTTAATTCTTTTGTTTCCCAACTTATAGTCAATAGTTTGAAACCAATTTGCAGTGTTAGTATCTACTGAAACTAATTTATCGCACATTTTTGCGCTTTCAATTATTCTTAAATTTCTTACCCAAAAATCTATACCATCTGTTGCTACTGAATAAGGATTGTCCCACGCTACTCCATGGCTAATTCCTATTGATGGCGATAGTGCTTTAGGGTATGCTTCATAAAAAGCAGAGTATATGTGTAAACTTGAAAAATATTTTGTTGCTCCATTGTAGTTTTCTGTTTGTTTTTCTACATATGATGTGCTCGCGTTTATCTTTTCATCTTTATTTGCTAAACCAATTACATTTATTCCTCTATATTTTCTAAAAAAAGGCTTTTCTGCTATTTGATATATATTGAGATTATACCCTAGTTCGCTACTAACTTGATATAAGTCTACTAAATATCTTTCAGCACCCCCTGAATAGTAATTGGTTCCTTTATAGTTAAAAAATGTTGATGTTTTTACTGTTATGTTATTTTTGTCATTATAATTTGCTATGTATTTTAAACCTTCGAGAGTGTTTATCAGATTTTCTATTTCTTGTTTTAAATTCTTGCTATAAATTATGTTTTTGCAATAATAAAACTGACTTATATCTTTCTTTCTATTACTTATTAATATAAATGTTCTATATTTAAAATATTTTGTTAAAAAATTATAACTAATTTGATTAACGTTTTCTTTTTTACTTTTTTTGTTTTCTAATTTGAATAAATTATAGTTATAGTTTAACTCTTTTAAATCTTCATTTACTTTATTAATATTTATTTTTGTATCTACAACAATATCTATTGCGTTGTTTTTTACTTTAAACTCTGTATATTTATCTAACAACTCATCATTTTTTTTACTTTCCTTTATATATTTAGTAAAACCTTTATCTTTAATTTTTAATAACTTTGTTGTGATTTTTACTAATTGAAAACGCTTTAACAAGCGAAAACTTCTTCCTTCATACTCATTCATTTTTTTCACCTCCGAGCATATATTTTTCAAAGTTATCACAAACTTTTTTTCCTCCGATTTCTTTTATTACTCCGTGGTCAAGCCATATAACTTTATTGCATATTTTTTTTATTGATTCCAAAGAATGTGATACGTATAGTACAGTAGTTCCGCCACTCATCATCGCAGTCATTCTTTTTTCACATTTTTCTTGAAAACTTATATCTCCTACTGATAATATTTCATCTACAATCAGTATTTCCGGTTCTACAATAGTAGATATGCTAAATGCTAATCTTGCTATCATACCTGAAGAAAAATTTTTTAAAGGAACATCTAAAAATTCTTGTAATTCTGAAAAATCAACAATATTTTGAAACTTACTATCTATGAATTTTTTTGTATAACCCATAACAGCTCCATTTAAATAAATATTTTCTCTTGCTGTTAATTCCATATCGAAACCTGCTCCTAGTTCTATCAATGGACATATATTTCCATAAGATTTTACTTTCCCTTTTGTTGGTTTCATTACTCCGGCTATGATTTTTAATAAAGTTGATTTACCTGCGCCATTTGAACCAATAAACCCTACAACTTCTCCTTTTTTTATGTTTATATCTATGTTTTTTAAAGCCCAAAATTGATTTTTATCTTTTTTCTTACCCTTTAAAAATTCCACAAAAATTTGCTTTAATGAATTATTTTTTTCAATACCTAGATTAAATCTCATTGAAACGTTGTCTATTACTATCATTTCTTCTTGTTCCATTTTTTTACCTATGCCTCCTACTATATATAATAAATAAATTTATCTTGATTTTTCTTAAATACTATAATACCTATTATAAAAGTTAATATTGAAGTTGCAATGCAAATTAAAAATTGGCTTATTGAAGGGCATTCACCATATAATATAATTGTACGAGCAAAACTTATATAGTGATATAATGGATTTAGTTTCAAAATCATTTGAAATTCTTTTGAAATCATATTTATATCATACATTATTGGCGTCATGTAAGTTAAAATTGAAATTAATATTCCATATATGTAAAACATATCTCTCATAAATACCGCGATTGTAGATAATATGAATCCTATTCCTATAGTAAATAAAAATAAGCATATAAAAACTATTGGTAATAAAACGTGCCAAAAATTTATTCCCGTTCCTGTAAACAATATTACCAAATATAATGGTACAAGTGTAAATAAAAAATTTATTCCAACAAATAAACATTTTGATAATGGAAATACGTATTTTGGTATATAAACTTTATTAATCAAACTGAAGTTTGCAACAACACTACTCATGGCTAAATTAGTGGCTTCACTAAAATAATTATATAGTGTTAAACCGGTCATTAAGTAAACCAAATAATTCACACCCGGCGTTGAGAATCTAAAAACATTTGAAAACACTATTGCAAGTACTGTCATCATCATCAAAGGGTATAACAAACTCCATAATACTCCTAAAAAACTTCTTTTATATTTCACTTTAAAATCTCTAGTTATTAATTGTTGTATTAGAAAGTTGTATTTTGTATATATACTTTTTAATTCATTAATAGTTTTCATTCTTTCCCCTCGTACTTATTATAGCAAATTGTTGTCTATTTTATCAATGTTTTTATTATATATCATAGATATAATAAGTGAAAATGGTATTATCACATTTAGTGAGTTTATTATATTTCCACTTAATATACTTATAAATATAAAAAGACATACACTTGACATAATTATTAAGTTAATAAACGTATGCTTTTTTATGAATTTGAATAATATATATGGAACTGATATAAAATACTCTATTAAAAGTATTATCATTCCAATAATTCCAAAAGCATAGTAATGTAAGATAAAATCTTGTTCTATGTTAAATATGTTTTGAATTCTTGTATTACTGATACCAAAAATTGTATCTAATTTGTCATTATTAATCTCTTTTACTCTTTTAATAATGCTTTTTTCAATTAATCTATAGTTTATTTCCCTAGTTGGAGTATTTTTGATAAATTCGTACCAAAAATCAACATCATATTTAATAGGATAATATTTTTCATAGAAAACTTTTGGCAAATAATAATTATTTACTTTTTTATTAAAATACTCTATTTTGTAATTCTCGTTTATGTTATTTTCTGTTTCTTCTGCTTTTTTGTTCATTTTGTTTTCATTATTTACTGTGAATTCATTATTTCTGTTATTGTATGGGGAAATAGGTATCAACATAGCCGATATAATTAGTGGTATTACCAAAAGACAAAGGTGTTTCTTCACTTTTTGCCTTTTAATTAAGGATATGACTAAAAACATTAAAATCAAAGTAATTACTACTATTATACTTCCTATACTACTCACTCTAGTTCCTAACATTAGCCCACTTATTAATAGTAAAAATATTAAAAGAATATACTTACATTTATTTGTAAATTGATAAAAAATAAATGGTAAAATCACTACTATCATAGCTGATTGTTGATTTGCATATGTAAAAAAACCTTTGCTTGCAGTTTTTAAATATGATATTCCCGTTTGCCATTCAAATATATTATAAGTGATTGTATCTAAGCTATATGAGCATAAACTTATTTTTAATATGTTCGTAATAATGATATTTGAAGTTATAAGTATTGCCCATATATTTATTACCATTAGATATTGTTTTAAGGTCAAGTTTAGGTAATGCAAAAAATAAATTATTATTACAGGTGTTATTAATTTTATAATTGTTAAACTTTCATTAAATAAACTATAATTAAAATTATCAGGAACATAAGAAGAAAAACTAAAACTTCTAATGTAGTTAATTAATAGATATGTTAAAACTAAAATAATATATAAAATTGGAATAAATAGTTTTTTTCTTGACTTTTTTTCATACACTAAAACTAAAGCCATTAAGATTAATGCTATTATTATCTCTAATAGCGTAGTTATTTTGCTATGAAAGAAATACATATTTAATATAGGAAAAACTGAAAAATATATTATAAACAGTTTTTGTATTTTATTAATTTTATCATTTTTCATATTATTTCCTTATTTTTCTATTAAAAATTTTAACATTTCTTCTTTATCTTTATCGTTGTAAATTATTTCATATATTAAATCAATAATTGGAATGCAAGCACCTGTGTCTTGTAATAATTTTTGTATGGATTTTAGTG
>CALVVN010000052.1 GCA_944363865.1 uncultured Bacilli bacterium | reverse complement strand
AGGTTCTGGTATATTAGGCGAAATTGATGATAGTGAAGTACTTCGAGACATTTTAAGTTCCGTATCAAGTGCTAGAATGTATGGAGACCATTTTAATTGTGATGGACATGCTTTTGATATGGATATGTATAATGAAAAAAATGAGTTAATTGATACAATTTATCTTTGGCTTGACGGAAAAAGACTTATGCCAAAAAGTTTAGAGGGCGGGTGCTCTTATTATGCTGTAAGTAGCAATGATATTGATTTTAGAAGATTTATTGAATCTGAGACAGATTATGTTTTTTATACTATTTCCGATTATTCTGATGAATGTGTTGGCGAGGCAGAAGCGATTTATGAAGATGAAGATTATATTTATTATCTAGCTTGTGAAAATAGTGATGAAGTGTTTATTGAGTTTAATCTAAGCAATCAAAAAATGACACTTGAATATGCTTTAAATAATAATTATATTACTCCTCAGCAATTAACAAGTTATAATTGGCTTTTGATAAGTGAAGAAAAGTAGATAGGGTATATGAAAAAGAAAATGGGATTATGAATAGTAAGTTTAAAGTAATATAAGTAAAATGAGAATGACTATTAGGCATTCTCATTAATCATCTAAGTTTTTATAATTAAATAAATCGCAATCATAAAAATCTTTTACACTAATTTTTAATGTTTTACAAATTTTATAAATATTATAAGCACTAGGATTATCTACTTTATTTGATAACATTGCTCTTAAAGTTGAAGGTGGTATAGCAGACATTTCTGCTAGTCTATTAGGACTATAATTGTATTTATCGCATAAATTAAATATTCTTTCACTTACAGCTTCTTTAAATAACATGATTACCACCACCACTATATAGATAGTGTAACAAAAACACATAGAAAATATGCGCCGATATCGGTTGATTTTTGACAGTGATAATGATATAATTCTATCGGGAAGTATGGAGGCGATCTTTATGTCAAAAATATTAGAATTAGGAAAAGGAGAAGAATTAATATTAGTAAACCCTAGAACTAGAAGGGGAATTTATAAAATTACTAATTTAACAGGGGATAATATAAGTATTAAAACAATAGATGAAACTATAAATGAATATTATGCTATCCAAAATGTGGAATTAGACACAATTAAAAGTTGGCTTAATTTATTAGATTTCAATAATAATGCTCTTAATTCTAATATGACAAAAGAAAATAGGAAAAATTTTAATAAAATTTTAGATTGTTTCTTCATAAAATTGTTTGGTAATGGATACTTGTTAGACGATATAATAGATCAAGAATATCAATGCATTGTCAAGTATCAAAAATAAAAAGAGGGATAATTTTAGCACTTTACATATTACACTTGCTAATCCTCTTTTTTTATGGTATATTGTATTTGTAAGGATAAATGTCTTTTTAAGGCATAAAAAAATATGCAAGGCAGAGCATATTTCCTTATTGGTTTGATAGCGAACAACTATGACAAAACCAAGCAAATATAAGAAATATATTTGGAGAATTGATAGAATGAAAAAAATCAATTCCTAATATTATATTACATGTTTTATGATCAAAAGTCAATATATTATTTTGGATTATACATTTTATTGATTCTTAAACAGGAAGGAGGTATTGTAAACTTAAGTTTGTCGCAGTTGTTCTGTTATCGTATATTTAAATTTAAAAGAAGAAGGAGGAAAATAAATTGAATTTAAATATTAAAGTTTTAGCTCCCAAAGAGCACGATGATAACAGAGATTATGGGGATTGCTTTATAATAAATGACAACGGAAAAGTTATAGTTTATGATTGCGGATCAGAGGAATTAGCAGAAATGGTATTAGATTATCTAAATACAAATGGAATAGATAAAATTGATGTGGTTTTATCTCATAATGATGAAGATCATTTTAATGGGATTCCAAAACTAATTGAGGCGAATGTTGTGAATTCTATAACTACGCTTCTCTTATTAAAATACGTAAAAAAGATAAAAGAGAAAGTAAATGATGATAGAGTAACAGAAGATTCTATAAAAAGACATATATTGGAGATGTATAGCAATATTTCTAAATTAAGCGGGCAAAATTTAATAGATGCTTTAGAACAAAATAATTTATCTCCTAATGTTAAAATTGTAGGACCTTCTGAAAATTATTTTATTAATGCGGTGGCAAAGCAATTTACACCATCTGAAAGTGATAATATTGATAAAAGTACTATTATGAATGCAATAAGTGTACAATTAGAAGTCAATATTGAAAACAAAAAATTGCTTTTAACTGGAGATGCAGATGTAGCGGCTTTTGATGACAAGCTAACTGCTTATGACGGAATACAATTGCCACATCACGGGAACAGTACAATGGCCGAGAGTATTTTTGAAATTAATGAAGGGAATAATGAAGTTTTATATATTGTTTCTGATAACAAAGGAAAAAATGTTAACGGTGGATCAGATGAATTAAATACAAAGGGGCATCATATAATTAATACAAAAACAGGAACACTAGATGTCGATTATACAACATTTACTATTGAAAGGACAGGAAACCTTTTTTGCAATGAGATATATTTTGACAGACAAAAGCACTAAAAATGCAGAAATAAAGTCAAGACAGGAATATCTTTATGATATTTTTAAGGTATATATGATACCCTTTTACAGAGCAAACTTTATTGAGTTGATATCACTTCCGGTAGATAAATATGATCTTGTAATGATACATGGTCATAATGATCGTGTTTATGCATATTTAAAAGGCAATATTCCCAAAGAGAAAAATATTGTTTTAATTACTTGTTATTGTGGCAATGTAACAAAAATAAAATTTCCAAATAAAAACATCTATTTTTCATCTGAATTAACCAACAAATTTAATGGGATGCAATATGGATTTCATTTTGATATAACCGAAGCAGAATTAGACTTATATAATAGTAAAGAACAGTCTGTTTATAAAAAAATAGATTATTCTTTTAGAAAGGCTCAATAGGATGGAAAATCTAATAGAAAAAATAAGCAGTTACCATATATTTAATTATATGATTCCAGGAATGGTATTTTTAATTATGTGTGATATGATTTGCAATATAAACTTATATGATGATAAACTTATAAATATGCTAGTTATGGCTTATTTTGGGGGTATAATCATAAGCAGGATATCTTCACTTATCACAGAAAAAGTAGTTTATAAAATTTGGAGATTAAAAAAAGAAAGTTATAAAGATTATATAGAAGCTTCAAAGAAAGATGGAAAGATTTCTGTTTTAATGGAAGATAATAATATGTATAGAAATCTATGTACTACGATGTTTCTATTATTATTATTCAAAATACTTCAATTATTGAATGTGAATAAAATTAATAGTAACTTAGCCATTATAATTATATTGGCTTTGCTAACGCTATTATTTGCTTTCTCTTATGTTAAGCAAAGTAAATATATAATTTCACGAATAAAAAATTCAAAAAACTAAAATTGACATTTTAGTAACACACTACGCTATTGGCAGAGCCAATAACGGTGTGCAAAGGGAAATTCCCTTTTGAAACCCTTTTAAAGCAAGAACTAAACAAGCTATCGCAAGTAAAGTTCTTGCTATTTTCTGTTTCACAGAAAATAAAAAAAGCCAATGCCAATCTAACGAAAGGCAAAGGCTTTTTTAGTTTAC
>CALVVN010000051.1 GCA_944363865.1 uncultured Bacilli bacterium | reverse complement strand
CACTTCTAGATTTACACCCATTACAAACATAAGGTGACTTAGCAAGTCTAGCACACGAGATATCTCTATCATAATTATTATTTTTATAAGTCCCATACTGTTTAGGTTCAAAATATATTTTGTTTCTGTCAATTTCTCTTAAGATTGTAGAATGATTTCTATTTAATTCTTTAGCTATTTGATTAATGGATTTATTTTCATTTAATCCATCTTCTATATTTTTTCTATCTTCATAAGATAGATGACAATAATTTGCCATGTAAAATACCTCCTTCAATGACAAATAAACTGCTTGTAAGGTATTATACAGTTATAAATCTTATTGCACAACTTCTGTGCACTTCTTTTTTTAAAATACATAAATTAACGAATTATCAAAATTTTTGTTTTTTATATTGTATTATATTGAATATTATGGTAATATGAGGTTACGGATCTTTAGCTCAGTTGGTTAGAGCATCCGGCTCATAACCGGGCGGTCGCAGGTTCGAGTCCTGCAAGATCCACCATTTAAATAAATAGGTAGTTTTAAAAACTACTTTTATGACGCAGGTGTGGCGAAATTGGCAGACGCACTAGACTTAGGATCTAGCGCCTTATGGCGTGCAGGTTCAACTCCTGTCACCTGCACCATAGAGGAATCTGGTTGGACATGTGTTCAACTTTCTAATAAATATCAATTCTAGAAATGGAATTGATTTTTTTGATTTAAAGTGAAAGGGATGAATTTATGGTAAGTGTAATTAAGAAAGAAATAGAAATTGAAGAATCATTAAAAAAGAAAATAGAATTTATTTGTAGTTTTTGTAATACTACACCAATAATAGAAAATGGTAGTTTAAGAATAATAGAAAGAACTAATCTAGCATATGTAGAACCACATAGAATAATAATTAAGGGAATAACATTTTTAGCCTTTAACTATGAAACTTGTATATATGTTGAAAGTTTAGAAAATAGAATATTAATAAAAGATTTAGAATCTTATATAAAGAGTATTTAAAAGAAATTATCAATTCCATTCAATTTATACGAAAGTATTGACTTTTGATAACTAAATGATTATTATATATAACCAATAAATGACAAGCAGTATCCGTCTTTTATTAGAAAGCGAGGTACATCTATGGTCAAATACAGAATGGAATTTATTAAAAATTATATAGTGAATAATTATAGAGGAGTCAAGAGCATTACTTGTTAGTGCTTTTGTCTCCTCTTTTTTGATATTTGAAGGAGGAATAAATATGAATGATGATAAAAAAATTGCAGGACTTTATATAAGAGTATCAACAGAAGATCAAGCACGAGAAGGATTTAGTTTAAAAGAGCAAGAAGAACGCTTAAGAGCAATGTGTATGTATAAAGGATACGAAGTATATAAAGTTTATAAAGATGCTGGAATAAGTGCTAAAACGGGTAATTATAGACCTAAATTTGAAGAACTATTACAAGATATAAGAGATAAGAAATGTAATACTATTGTTGTATTAAAATTAGATAGATTAACTCGTTCTGTATATGACTGGGAAAATATATTAAAATTTTTAGAAGAAAATGATGCTTATTTAGATTGTGCTAATGATGATATAAATACTACTAATGCAAATGGCAAAATGATTTCAAGAATATTAACAAGTGTATCTCAACAAGAAATAGAAAGAACAAGTGAAAGAACAAAGATAGGACTTGCTGGAGCAATTAAAGAAGGACATATACCAGGACATTGTCCACTAGGTTATAAAAGAGTAGATAAAAAGATGGTTCCAGATTCACTTACAAAAGATATAGTAATAAGAATATTTCAAATGTATTTTGAAGGTAATTCATATCAAAAAATAGCCAATAAGTTTAATGAAGAAAAAGTATTAAATAAAACTAATTGGAGAGATAATACCATATTAAATATGATTTCTAATCCACTTTATAAAGGGGATTACATACATGGTAAAACTGGAAAGAAAGCAACTTATTATGAAGATGTAATCGAACCATTAGTATCAAAAGAAATGTGGGAAAATTGCCAAGCACAACAAAAGAAGAATTCTAGAAGTTATAGTAGAAATAAAACATATTTATTCTTACAAAAATTACTATGTCCTAATTGTGGTGCTATTCTAGGTGGTAAAGCAACATATAAAAAGAAATTTGATAGAACATATTATTACTATGGTTGTGAACATTGCAAAAATAATATTAAAGAAAATACTATTGAAGAATCTATAAAAGAACTACTTGGAGATATATTTGAATATGATTCAGTTGTTAATAATTTCTTTTTACCACTTTTAAAAAATAAATTAGAAAATCCAAAAGAAGAATTAACTAAAGAAATAAATAATTTAAATGCTAAAAAAGAAAGGATAAAAAAAGCATATATAAATGGATCATTTACTTTAGAAGAACATGATAGTGAAATAGAATATTTAGATAAAACGATAAACGAATTAGAAAGAAAAATATTAGAACAAGAAAATATAAAAGATTTAAAATTTAGACCAGAAGATATATTGATAAAAAGAGATATGGATTTTATAAATCAAGCTAAAATACCAATGTTATATAAAGCAATAGAAGATTGTTGGAATGATTTAACAAGAGAAGAAAAATCAAAAATAATAATGAATTATATTGATGATATAGAAATAGAACAAGATTCATTAAAAAATTGGATTGTTAAAACAGTTAATTTTAGAACAACATTCTTTAAAGATTTTAAGAAATTATATGATGATGGATTTATAGATTGGAAAAGAAAATTTATATATGAAAAAAATGGTATAAGAATTGATAGTAAAGTTAGATATAGTGAATTCTTATCAGCCAAACAAGTGTATAGACACTTTAAAAATTTAAATGAATGTTATGATGTTAAATTTTATAAAGGTGTTTATTATAAAGATAAAGAAGAATTTGATACAGTTCCACTTACAAATGGAGAAGTTATCATCAGAATGTTTCCAACAGAAATTGATGATGATAAAAAGGAAATATTAGGTATGGGTATGTTTACTACTAAAAATAATCCTAATGATATAAAAGTAGATATATCAGATTTATTTGAAATGATACCTGATATTGACGAGGATAATAAGCCCGTTTTGCTCTAAAGCAATGAAAGGGATTATTAAAAGAAGAAAATGTTTTAAATAAAATATTTTCTACAATCATTTATTAATTTATATAGTATATAAATTTAAATGATTTATAAATTATCGTGGTTCGTTTTGTTCTGTAAAGAATGAAAGAAGCGATAGATAATTTCGGTTTCTAAGGTTTGACCTTAGCTTCCATATCTTGTTCATGACAAGATATATAGGAAGTTATGAATTATGTCTTTGCAGGTTTTTCGCAAAATCAAATTCTAATTTAGGGGGAATATATGGAAGAACTATCTTATTCATTTCATTTAAGTAATGACAAAAATAAAACTATTAAAGCAAAACAAGAAGCATTAAATTCACCATCTGGAACTACATCAAAAAATAATAATGCTATACAAAATATTAAACATTTAGGAAAAGTAAATCATCATAATTTAAGACAGTATGATAATAAGACAGAACTTATTACTACTATTAAAGGTAGTCAGGATATTATTAAAGATGTTAAAGATTTATATTTAGATTTATTTGATGAAGCAAGAATAAATTATAATAATAAACAAATTAGAGATGATAGAAAAATAGATGATTACTTTTATAAAATATCAAATGATGATAAACATGATCTTGCTTGTGAAATTATAATTGAAATTGGTAATATGGCATATTGGGAAGATAAATCATTAGAAGAAAAATATAAAATGACAGAAGTATTTGAAAATCAATTAAAAGATTTAAAAGAAATAGTTCCAGACTTTTATATAGCAAATGCTACTATTCATTTTGATGAAAATTCACCACATATGCATATAATTGGAGTTCCAGTAAAAGAAAATTGTAAAACAGGTATGGAAAAACAAGTTGGTAAAACTTCAATTTTTACAAAAGAATCTTTAGTAGTTATTCAAGATAAAATGAGAAGTAAATGTATTGAAGAATTTAATTTAGCATATTCAAAAGATAATAAATTAAAGAAAAAAGAAAAAGGCAAAAATAGAGATTACTCTGCATATGAAAGATTAAAATTTAATGAAAAAGCAGAAAAGTTAAAACAAGAACTAAACGAATTAAGAGAAGATGTTTCTGAATTAAAAGATAATAAACAAAAAATAAATGAAGAAATTATTGAATTAAATAATGATAAAGAAGATATAAAAAAAGAAATAGATAAAAAGAAAAAAGTTAATAATAAAATAGTTGTTAAATCTAAAAATAAAATGCAAGATCAAATTAATAAATTAACTGAAGAAAATTCTCATTTAAAATGGGAAAACAAGTATATTAAAGAAAAATATGATAAATTAGAAGAAAAAACAAATTATTTAATTTATCATTTAAATAAAGTGTTTAAGAAACTTCCGGAATTTATTCAAAAGATAGTTGAAAAAATGTTTAATAACAAAGTTTATAGTTTATTCTCGTTTAAACATGATTATGATCCAGATGTAATTGCTGAAAGAAAAAAAGAAACAATATTAGCAGAACAAGAAAGAGAAAAACAATATTCATATAATTATTATTATGAAGATGAAGAAGAATTAGAAAAGGATAATGATGATGGTATGGAATTATAGATTTCTATGATATAATTATATATGGAAGATGGTGATTATGTGGTAAAGGTAAATCATCCTATATTTAGTAGTAATGATTTTAGAAATGATTATTATAAATATTTTTTATATGGAAATTTATGTGAAAGAAAATATTATGAGATAGAAACAGATAATTCGAATTATGCAATATTTACTTTTTACAATCAAGATGGCGAAACTTTTATTCCTAGTGGTGATGTGTGGTTTTGGACAAAAAAGGATATATCTAAAGAAAAATTAGATGAATCAATTGAATTATTACCTGATGAAGGAAATATTGTTTATAAATCTGAAATTAATGATTTTATTAGCAATAGTAGTGTTGTTAGTATAAATGAATCTAAAGAAATGAATGGATGTTATAAATGTATAAATCCTCAAAAACCTAAAAAATTAGTTGATTGTAAAATAGAGAAAGTTTCAATTGAAGATAAAGAAGAATTGATTGATTTATGGATACAAAATGGTAAAGAATGGAAATTTGATTTTAATCGTGAAGATGTTGAAAAATGGATTATAAATTGGATTAATAATAATAATTTTTATGCATATAAAAAAGAAAATAAAATAATATGTTTTGCAACATATCAAGTTATTGATAACTACGCTAGAGTTGAACATGCATATACTAGAAAAGAATATCGTGGGAATGGTTATATGGCTAATTTAATATTTGATATGACAAGTATCATTTTAAATAATAATTTAATACCTGTTTTGCAAACTGATATAAATTATGAATCATCAAATAAATCATATCAAAATGTCGGATATAAATTAGAAGATATTTTAATTAAAACTAATTTTGAAAAAAGATATATTAAGAGTTTATAGGAGTGATAATATGCCTAGTTGGGGAATACATTTAAAGTTAGCAAAAAAAATCAATAAAAAATTAAATCTAGATAATGATTTATTTACTTTTGGTAATTTAATTCCAGATGTTGATAATGATTCAATTTATACAAGAAGAGATGCTCATTATTATACTGGTATAAAATTTAAAAAATGTCCTAATGAATTAGAAATAGACTTAAAAAAATTTTTAAATGATTATAAAGATAGATTAAAAGATCCAATGATTTTAGGTTATTATTGTCATATATTAACTGATGAATTTTATAACGAATATATTTATATAAACAAATGGATTCAAGATGAAAATAATAATGTAGTTGGTATTAGATGTGATAATGGTAATATTATTGATGTATCATCAAATTTTAGAGAATTATTAAAATATAAACATGGTGATTTAGAAAAATATGGAAGATATATTTATAACAGTGAAGAATTGTTTATCCCTAATAATATAAATATAATATTAACTAATTCATCAATTTTAAATGATAATTTTTATTCAAAAGAAAATATTAAACATAGAATTGATTACTTAAATAATGGAGAATTCAAAGAGTTTAACAAATTAAGTAATGATGATATAAAAAATAAGAATATGTATTTACTTTTTAATCAAGAAGAATTAGATAAATTATTTGATGATTGTTATTTATATATATTAAACAAATTAAAGTAAGAAGGTATTATTAATGAAAACTAAAGAAGATTATATTAATTATGCTAATAAAACATTTAAAGGAAAAGCATTAGAATTAGTATTAAATAATATAGAATTATTTTATGATGATACAATAATTGATACTAAAAATAAGTATTCTATTGGTGAAGATGTATTCCTAAAAAAAGGAACTTTTATGCATGGAATAAGAGAAGGGTTTGGAGAGTTTGATTGGATAGTTGATAATGGATTTATTAGTACAGATTTTTCTGAAAATGCTATTCCTGGACAAAATAAAATAAAAAATAGTGTTGGTGTATGGAATATAAAAGAAGATATGTTATTGAAAGATTATATTATAGATTATAGTGGATTTACTATTACTTGTAAAAAAGGAAGAGGTTTAGAAGCATATCAAGAAAGTTTTTTAATTCCATATCACAAATTTGATGAGATAACTGAAAAAGTTAATGATGATCCAGATACTTATATATGGTGGGGAGATAAAACAAAAGAAGTTACATATTTACCAAGTTTAGTATCTAATAAATCACAGGTTGCATTTATACTAAATACAGATAGTGATTATGCAAAAAAAATATCATATGGAGATGTTTGGAATACTGAATTAGAAGCTGAAACATTAGAAGAATTTTTAGATTATAGATATTATCCAAAATTTGTTGATTTAAGGTTTAATAAAGATGCTTCTACAACAGATAGAGAATCAGCAATTATGTTCGGATTACCTTCTAAATTAATTGAAGGTGTATTAGTAGGAAGAAAATTTGAAAATGATTCAGAAGCCTTAACTAAAATAAAAAATAAATTACCAAATTGTTATATTTGTAATGTTGATGGGAAAGTAATTGTAGGAAATAAATAAAAAAATAATTATATTCATAAAATCTATGTTATACTATAAATAGAACTGATATTTATTAGATTCTATCTTTTTTGATATAAGTGTTCAAAATATACTCTTGTATCGCACCATACAAGTTTAATTTGAACCTTCAGGTGTTTTAGATAATTTATAAATATGTCAAGAAAACTTGAGACAAATTGATAATTTGGTATAATTATATCAGGAGAAAATATGATGAAAAAAACATTAACTTTTATATTTTATATAGTTATGGCATTGGGAATTACAGGATGTGAAACAAATAAAAATGAATTTGATATTGGAGAAAAATCTAATATTGAAATTATAGAAAGTGAAGTATCGTTTTTTGTTGAAGAAGAAACATTAACAAATGCCGGAGGAACATTCATATTAAAAAATAATAGTGATAAAACATTTGAATATGGAAATCCATATGAAATGGAAATAAAGGAAGGTAATGAGTGGCATAAAATTAATGTTGAACTTAATTTTACCTTACCGTCTTTCCAATTAGACACGGGTGAATCAAAAGAAATTGAAATAAATTGGGAAAATGGATATGGAAAACTTTCGCCTGGGGAATATAGAATTATTAAAGATATTAATTTTGAAAAAGAAGATGGAGCATATGAAACATTTTTAGTTGCCGCTGAATTTACTATTAAATAACAAATAATAATTTTTAAAACAGATTAAACAAAATCTGTTTTTTTAAATTACATAAAGTAGAAAGTATTAAAAAACTAAACACATAGTTCCTTAACATAGAAATTTAAAAAAAGTTATGATATACTGAAACTATAAATTATAGAGTTCAAATAAGGCACACCACTTGAGTAAAAACTTTATAAACTAAAAGGAGAAACAATGATTGAGAGAATATATAGTGAAGAAAAAGCAAATCAATGTGACGAATTATTAACAAAGTTAATACAAGATGAACGACAATATGACAAAAGTTTAGATGCAAATTTTGTGGTGAAAGATTATTTTAAAAATATTGTACAAAATAATGAAAACATATTGTTAGGTTACAGCGATAGTGCAAAAATAGTTGGGTATATATTTGCCAAACCAACATTAAATGATAATCAAAAAGGATATTTAATTGATGGATTATTTGTGAAAAAAGAACATCGGAAACAAGGAATATCCAAAGAACTTATAAAAGAGATTTTAAAAATATTATCAAATCAAAATATAGATTATATAGAAATAAACGTTATGTTTGATAATACCATAGCAAAAGATATATATGAAGAGTTTGGATTTAAAGGTTTTAAAATACAAATGAGGAAGGAAATAAAAAAGAATTAAAATTAAAGCCAGAAGTGTCAATATAATTTTAAAAATGATAATAAATAGAATAATAGTAAAAAAGGAGGAAAAATGAAAACAGTAGTAATTACAGGTAGTGCTAGAGGTTTAGGCCTTGAAATGGCCAAAGTTTTTAAACAAAACAAATTCAATGTGGTTTTAAGTGATTTAAGTATTGAAAAATTGAATGAAGCGAAAGAACAATTAGATAAAAGCATACAATTTGGTCAAACTGAAGTTTGTATCTGTGATGTCACAAAAGCATCAGACATTAAAACATTAATAAGTTATACAAAGCAAAAATTTAATAAAATTGATATTTGGATAAACAATGCAGGAGTAAATCAACCTGAAAAAGCAATATGGGAACTCAGTGAAAATGAAATTAATTCAGTTATTGATGTGGATTTAAAGGGTACAGTTATAGCTTCTAAATTAATAATGGAAGAAATGATAAAAAATAAAAGTGGTGCAATATATAACATTGAAGGATATGGAAGTAACGATGCAATGATGTTAGGATTGTCAATTTATGGAACTAGTAAACGCGCGATTACATATTTTACTGAAGCACTTGCAAAAGAAAGCGAAGAGAGAAAAACAGGAGTTATCGTTGGAAAATTAAGTCCAGGCATAATGATAACTGACTTTATTACAACCGCACTTGGAAATAAAGAAAAAATTAATTTATCTGAGAAAACTAAAAAAGTTTATAACATATTAGGAGATTACCCAGATGTAGTTGCCAATTTTCTAGTAAACAAAATAATTAGTAACACAAAAAACAACGTAAAGATAGAATGGCTTACAAATAAAAAAGCAGCGTGGAGATTTATGACTGCAGCTTTTAATAAAAGAGATTTCTTTAAAAATAGAGATTAAAACATTTAATTTCTATTTTTTATTTTTATACTAAACAAAATAATTAAAAAACTTATAAACATTGCCACCATCAAATAAAAAGGTATTTTCATAATAGAAATCTTATCAAGAAAATAAGAAAAGTTAGCGAAAGGAAAGACAATTAACAAAGTTAAAAACGCTGTAGATAATCCGATAATAGTATTTATTTTTTTACTTTTAATGTTATAAAACTCAGTTATAGAATATTTAATAAAAATCATACACATAGAAATAGACAAATTAATGTAAATATACCATAAAATAGAAGATATATTTTCCACTGCATCAATAAAATTTGCCAAATTAATTATTTTTAAAGCGGCAAAAGCAGGATATGTGTATAAATTAATAAGTTCAATATGCAAACTCATTTGTACCGCAAAAAATATAAAAAATCCCATAACATTTGAATAAATAAAAGATATTATCATTTTTTTATTAAATTTTTTCTTGTCCGAAATATTATTTTTTGGAATTATTGTCAACATAAAAATTGGGCACGCTGATAAAAAGGCGTAGTGTACTGAAGCATTTAATATACTCCCTAGCTCATCAATAAGAAAAGGTTTAAAGTTATTCGCATCAAAATGTGGCAATAATCCAAAGAAATTAAAAATAATTATAAATAACCCAATTAAAAAACACATAGTGTTAAACCTACACAAGACAGTAAAATTATTAATTGAGATATAAAAAATAGGAATAGCCATCAACATAGCAACTAAAAAAGTAGGCGTTTCACTTAAATATTCATTAGTAGTAAAAGATGCAAGTCTCCACAGTAACATTGAAGCTAGCATCAAAACTATAAAGATTTGAATATGAACAATTATAAAGTAAAAAGGTTTAGGCAAACATTCTTTAGCTTTTCCAACTATAGATAAATCACTTTTTGAATTAAATAGCAGCATTATAACTGCAAAAATAACTAAACCTATAATAAAGCCTATAAATACACTAACAACTGTACTCGTTTTAGCGACATTAAACATATAAGGAATTAACAATCCTAAAAATAAACATTTATTTAAAGCACTTATCATCATTGAAAAACTGGTACTATTTATTTGCTTATTCATTAATATCTCCCCTTAAATTACCTTGCTTAGATAATGAAACATCTATTTTGTTAATAACGTTGAAGTTACTTATTTCGGTATTTATGTCATCTATTTTTTTATAAACATCTGGATAATTGTAATGTAAATATTTACCGACACCAAGAAAATCAATTTTAATATTTTTTGAATTATCAAAAGAAGAGTCAATCATTTTATATATCTCCTTTTTAATAATATCTTGTAGTTTTTTTAACGTATCAGATTCATCTAAATCATAACTACAATTATATTCATTAACAGTACCACTTATATTTCCGTTTAAATATATATTGTTATTTTCAAAATTATCAAAACCGAACTTTGACTTAAATATCATTACCGAAAAATTACCACCATCACACTCAAATGTTAATGAGTTTCCATTAATATTATTATCAACAAGGTTAAGTATTATACTTTCATCAAAACTTAATTTATATACATCATCTTTATTAAACACAATAGGATAATCTATAAATAATTGTGAGATGCTATCAGTGTCTTTAAGAATATCATTATTGTTTTCACCTTCATTAGGGTGTTTTAGTTCAATATTAGTTAAAATTATATTATTATAATCAGTGAGATAATTCACAAAAAAATTAGACAAATCAACTAAATAAGAATTACCAAAATTACTATTATTCACTTCAATTAAATTTGATAAATAAGTTCCATTAATTTCATTATTTGGAACAACAACACTGAGAATGTCGTAAGGAGTAGATTTTAATGTAGTAGAGACCAAAACATTTAAACTTATTTCCAAATCGTTCATCAAAAAATCTACAAGACTATTCAAATTATCAGTAATAGCATTTTCATCTATAACTATTATTTTTAATTGAGTTAAAGTTATTTCTTTTGATAAATCCTTGCTAATTTTATCAATAGCCTCGTATACTGTTGCACCTTTTTCATTATAAACGTAGAAAACCGCATTGTCAGAAGAAGTTTTCTGATCAAAAGCACTAGTATTTACAATTTGTAAAGATATATCATATTCTCCATCATTATAAGAAATTCCCATAGCGCTGCAAATTGCAAGGTCGTTTAATTCTTTATGATTATAACAACCACATAATAAAAAGCAACAAAGCAGTAATAATTTCTTCAAATTATATCATCCTTTCCTAATTGAATTATTTGATAAATAAGGTTTTCTATATTTTAAATGTCTTAGGTTGCGCCTAATAACAGCATTTGATTGAGACTTTAAGTCAAATGGAACAAAAGGTGATAAGTATGATTTTCCGTAACTTTCTACTGTACATAGATTAATTATTAACAAAGTTACACCTACACTAAATCCGACAATACCAAATAACAGCACAAATACTAATAATGTATATCTCCAAAACCTAATAGGTGTTTGCATTTCTTGAAACACAGATAGCAAACTGCTAATGGACGAAATAGCGACAACAATAACAACTATTGGAGAAATTAAACCAGCATTAACAGCAGCGTCGCCTAGTACAAGAGCACCCAAAATTGACAAACTGGTACTACTTGATGATGGCGTTCGCGCATCTCCTTCATATATAATTTCAAATACAAATAAAAGTATTAACAACTCAACCACAGTAGGAAAAGGAATATTGTTTCTTTGAGAAGCAAAATTAATAAGCAAAGTAGTTGGAAGGATTTCTTGATCGTATGTTAATAAAGATAAAAACAAAGCAGGCAAAATAATAGATACAAAAAAACTTAAAATTCTAATTATTCGTACAAAACTTACAAAAAAAGGTTTTCTATAATAATCTTCATTATTTTGAAAAAAGTCTATAAAAAAAGTAGGGAGCAATAAAACTTCAGGGGAGTTTTCCATCATAACAATTATTTTACCATCAACTAAGTTTTTAGAAGTATCATCAGGTTTTTCAGTTACTATCATTGTTGGGAAAAAAGTGTAATTTTGATTTCTAATGAGTTCTTTAATATAATTCACATCAAAAACCCCGTCAATATCAATACTTTCAATATCGCTAATTATTTTACTAGCCACATTTTTATCACAAATATTTTCCATATATATAACAGCAACTTTACTTTTACTTTCTCTACCCACTGTTATTTCATTTACTACTAGTTCTTTAGATTTTATTCTTTTTCTAATTAATCCCAAATTAATATTATAGTTTTCATTAAAACTATCTTTAGGCCCACGAGTAACTGGCTCGCTAGTAGGTGGATTTACCCCACGGTCAATACTTGCCCTTGTTTCATAAGCTAAAATGGTTGAGTCATGAATTATTACAGTAAAACCACTAAATAAAAAATAAAGCAAATTATCAAAATCTTTAATTGGTTTTTTATTTATACCAGGTACAAATTCTTCTAAATCTTTATCAATATTAATATTCTTTTTACTGCTATTCCTTTTATTTCCAAAAAACTTTAAAATAAAATCATTAATTCTATCAGTACTACATACTGTTTCAAAAGCCACTATATATACAGTACTAAAAAGCCCATAATTTAATTCCTTAATTAACAAATCAGGCATATTTTTTTTTAATTCATAAAGTTTTTTAATTACATCTTTACTATTCATATTATTAATTTTTACCAAAAATAAACTAATATACGTGATATAATGTATATGGGTGTTAAAAATGTTAGTAAAAATAGAAAAACTAAATCACCAAGGGCTGGGGATTACAAAAATAAATGGAAAAGTAACATTTGTAGAAAATGCATTACCAGGAGAAATAATTGATATAAAAATTATACGTGAAAAGAAAAAATATAATATTGCAAAAAACATAAACATAATTGAAAAAAGTCCAAACAGAATAGAACCAATATGTAAATATTATAATAAATGTGGTGGCTGTGATTTCTTACATATAAAGTATGAAGAAGAATTGAGATTTAAAAAAGAAAAACTAAAAAATATTTTAGATAAATATGCTAACATCAACTATGATATAGAAATAGTACCAAGTGATAAAATATATAATTATAGAAACAAAATTACATTACATGAGACAAATGGAGTAGTTGGCCTTTTAAAAAAGCAAAGTAATGAAATAGTAGAAATTGAACATTGTAAGTTAGTTGAAGAAAATATAAATATTAAATTGAAAAGAGAAAAAAAGCCCGGAATAATTAGAACAAATGGCAATGAAATCATAATGAAAGAAAAAGAATACCTAAACATACAAATAGATAAATATATATTTAGAATTAACATAAATTCATTTTTTCAAATAAACCCATACACATATTACAAAATGTTTAACTACATAAAAAATAATATAAGTAAAAATCAAACGTTACTAGACTTGTACTGCGGAGTAGGCGTATTTTCTATAATACTAAGTGATAAATATGATAAAATATATGGAATAGAGATAAACAAAGACTCATACAAAAATGCAATTTTTAATATAAAAAACAATAATATAAATAATGTAAAATTCTTTCTAGGGAGTGTAGAAAACAATTTGAAAAAAATAATGGAAAGAATAGATACAATAATAATTGATCCTCCAAGAAGTGGGCTTAGCAAAAGTTCTTTAAAACAAATACTTGATATAAGACCACGAGAAATTATATACATATCTTGTGACCCGTTGACACTAGCAAGAGATTTAAAAATAATAAAAGATAATTATGAAATAAAAGATTTAAAAGCTTTTGATATGTTTCCTAGAACAAATCACGTTGAATGTGTGTGCTTGTTAAAACTGCGTTAAACCCTTATAAAATAAGGGAAAATCAACTATACATTAGATATTAAAAGACGTTGAGAAAAATAGCAAAAAACAACAGAGCTTTATAAAAAACACAAAAAAAATATGACAGGTTGTTTTAGTAGTATATGTTTCCACATACAAGGTCTAGTGGTATTGGTTGACTAATTCAACTATATAATTTAAACAATAATATTATTTAATAGTTAATGGAGATGTCGTTATGAAAAAGAGAAA
>CALVVN010000050.1 GCA_944363865.1 uncultured Bacilli bacterium | reverse complement strand
AAAACTCAAAAAGATAAATTAACTGAAAAAGCAATGGCTTTAAGTCAAAGAGTTTATGAAGAGATGAATAAAGCTAATGCTGAAGCTTCACAAAATGCTGATAATAGCAGTGAAAATAAAGACAATGTTAAAGAAGCAGAATATGAAGAAAAATAAGTTCTAGAAAATCTAGAACTTTTGAATATGAAAGGACAAATTATGGAAAATAGTTGGAATTTAAGTAAAATAATCAAAAATAATAAAGAGTTTGATAGTTTAATTAGTGAATGTGAATGTTTATTAAATAAACTTATTAAATATAAAGGTAAGATTACTAAAAGTAGTAAATCTTTATTAGAGTTTTTAAAGTTAAATGATGAGTTAAACAGAAAATATGAAAAATTGTATGTTTATTCGTATTTAAATTATTATAGTGATTTAACTAATAGTAAGTTTAAGGATTTGACTTTAAAAGTAAATAATTTAGGTGAAAAGATTTCTGTTGGTTTGTCCTTTGTTCAACCTGAGTTAATGGAATGTGAATATGATACTATTAAAAGTTATATTAGTGAAAATGAAGCACTAGAAGAGTATTCTTTCGCTTTGGAGAAAACATATAGATATAAATCTCATACGCTTGGTAAATCTGAAGAGAATATTATATCTATGGCCACTAATGCAATGGGGTTATGCGATGAAGCTTATAGTGCTTTAAATGATGCTGATATTAAATTAGATAGTATTAAAAATGAAAAGGGGAAAAAGGTTATACTTAATCAATCTAATTATTCGGTTTATATTAAAAGTAAATCTTCTAAAGTTAGAAAGAGTGCATTTATGAGTATGTATAAGTATTATGAAAATCATATTAATACTATTTCTAATTTGTATTTAGGAGATATTAAAGAGCATTATTTTGTATCTAATGTTAGAAAGTTTAAAAGTCCTTTGGAAAAGAGTTTATTTTCTGACAATATAAATGTTAGCTTATATAATTTACTGATTGATGTAGTTAATGAAAACTTACTTTTATTATATAGATATTTGGGTATTAAAAAGAAAGCACTTAAGTTAAAAGAAATGCATTTGTATGATGTTTATGCTGAATGTGTAGATGTTAAAGAGGAAAGTATTTCTTTTGAAAAGTGTCTAGAAACTATTTATAATGCTTTAAAACCTCTTGGAGAAGAATATTTAAATGATTTGAAAAAAGGTATTAAATCTGGATGGATAGATGTTTATCCAAGAAAAGGAAAAAGAAGCGGGGCTTATTCTTGGGGAAGTTATGATACTATGCCTTATTTAAGTATTAATTATGAAAATAATTATCAGAGTGTTGATACTTTAATTCACGAACTAGGGCATTCTATGCATTCATTTTATTCTAATAAATGTAATAGTTATAGTGATGCAAGTTATCCTATATTTTTAGCAGAAATAGCTTCTACTGTGAATGAAATGCTTTTAACTAAATATATGTTAGATACTACTAAAGATAAGAAGTTAAGAAGAAAATATATTTTTGAACTTCTTGAAAGTATTAGAACAACTATATTTAGACAAACTATGTTTGCTGAGTTTGAAAAAAATATCTATGAAAAATATAGTAATGGTGTAAGTATTACTGCTTTGGAGTTAAATAATTCTTACTTAGAATTAAATAAAAAATATTTTGGTGATGAAGTGGTAATTGATGAAGAAATAAAATATGAATGGGCTAGAATACCTCATTTTTACACACCATTTTATGTATATAAGTATGCAACTGGTTTAATTGTTTCATTAATTATAAGTGATAAACTTTTGAATGAAAAAGGTTTTAAAGATAAATACATTGAGTTTTTAAGTAGTGGAGGTAATGATTATCCGCTTAATATTCTTAAAAAGCTAGGTATTGATATTACTAAAAAAAGTACAATGGAAAATGCTTTTAAAGTATTTCGTGAATATTTAGATATGCTAGAAAAGGAGTAACAAATGAAAAAAGATTACTATGAAGTGTTAGGTGTTTCTAAAACTGCAACAGATGATGAGATTAAAAGTGCATTTAGAAAACTTGCTAAAAAGTATCACCCTGATGTGAGTAAAGAAGAGAATGCTGCAGAGAAGTTTAAGGAAGCACAAGAAGCTTATGCTGTTTTAAGTGATAAACAAAAGAGAAAAGAGTATGATCAATTCGGACATAGCGCATTTAATAATGCTGGTGGAACTGGTGGATTCCAAGGTGGATTTGATTTTAGTGATTTCAATTTTGATGATATATTAAATGAAGTATTTGGTGGAGGTTTTTCATCATTTGGTTTTGGTGGCTTTGGTAATAAAAGGGGTAAATCTAAAACTAGAAAAGGTAATGATTTAGTCTATAGGATGAATATTACCTTTGAAGAAGCTGCTTTTGGTACTAGTAAAGATATTATAATAGATGTAACTGAAAATTGTCACAGTTGTGATGGTGTAGGTGGACATGGCGTGAAAACTTGTTCTGTTTGTAATGGTGCTGGTGTAGTAGTAGAACAGACTAGAACTATTTTAGGGGTAATTAACTCAAGAACTACTTGTTCAAACTGCGATGGGACAGGTAAAGTATATGAAACAATATGTGATGAATGCCGTGGAAAAGGGAAGGTAAGAAAGAGAAAAACTGTGACAGTAAAAGTTCCAGCGGGAATAGATACGGGAGAACAAATAAGATTATCTGGTAAAGGTGAAGCAGGAAGTAATGGCGGAGAAAACGGGGACTTATATATTGAATTCAATGTAGAGAATCATCCGCTTTATAAACGTGAAGATAATAATATCATTATAGAAATGCCAGTAACTATTACTGATTTAATACTCGGATGTAAAAAGGAAGTTAAAACTTTATATGGACTAATTGATATTAAAATACCTGCAGGTAGTCAAGCTGGTGATATGTTAAAGGTAAAAGGCAAAGGAATTCAAAGTGTACATACCGGAAGAATGGGAGACTTATATATAGTTCTTAACTTAGTAATGCCTAATAAATTAACTAGAGAACAAAGAGAACTGTTGGAAAGTCTTAGTGAAACTGATTTAGAAAATAGTGAAGAGTTTAAAAGATTTAATAGATTAAATAAGTAAAAATGTAAAAAAATGTAAAATTTAGCAAAATTTAAAAAGAGTTTTGCTTTTTTTGTGAGTATATATAATAGTGTAGGAGGTAAAATGGCTCTTATAGATAGTGAAACAATTAATAGGATTAGAAAATCAAATGATATAGTTGATGTAATAAGTAGTTATATTGATTTAGTGCCTAAGGGTAAAAATTATTTCGGCGTTTGTCCATTTCATGATGATCATAGTCCTAGTATGTCAGTAAGTAGGGAAAAGCAAATATATAGATGTTTTACTTGTGGCGCGAGTGGTAATGTGTTAACGTTTGTTATGAACTTTGAAAATATTGGATTTATGGAAGCGTTAAAAAAACTAGGCGATAAAGTAGGCGTTCATTTGGATTTAAAAGATAACCCTAAAAATTCTAAATATTCGGAATTTTATGATATTTATAAATTAAGTACTAATTTTTATAAGAATAATTTAAACTCTCCAAGTGGAGAGAAGGCTAAAGAGTACTTAAATAGTAGAAAAATTACTGAAGATATGATTAAAAGATTTGACATAGGTCTTAGTTTAAATGATTCTTTAAGTAAATCTTTAGTAAAGAAGTATGATGCTGATAAACTCATACTTATTGGATTATCTCATAATTATAATGGTAAATTGTGTGACTTATTTTTAAATAGAATTATGTTTCCTATTAAGGATTTAAACGGCAATATTGTTGCTTATAGTGGCAGGAAGTATGATAACAGTGATGCACCAAAATATATTAATACTAAAGAAACTTTGATATTTAAAAAAGGCAATATTCTTTATAACTACTATGATGCTAAAGAAGAGATAAGGCGAAAAAAAGAAATTATTATTTGTGAAGGCTTTATGGAAGTAATTAGATTATATTCTATTGGAATTAAAAATGTAATTGCTTTAATGGGGACAAGCTTTACAAATGAACAACTTGAAATTATTAAAAAACTTAATGTTGATGTAGTCCTTAATTTAGATAATGATGCTCCAGGAAAATTAGCTGCTTTTCAAATAGGTAATACTTTACTTAAAAATAATATTAAGTCTACTGTAATAGTCTTTGATAAATATAAAGACACAGATGAACTTATTATGAATGACGGGGAAGACGCGTTTTTAAAAGCATATAATAACAGAGTTAGTTATATTGATTATAAACTTCATTATTTAAAAATTGATAAAAACTTGAATGATTCAGTTGAACTTGCAAAATATATAAATGAAGTTATTGATTCTTTAAATGAAATAGATGATGATGTCTTAAAAGAAATTAAAGCTAAAGAATTGTCTTTAGAGTTTGATATTAATATTGAGACTATTAAATCTAAATTAAAGAATAATTCTACTAAAATAAGTGTTGAAAAAAAAGAAAAACCTACTATAATAAGTGACAAATATAGAAAAAGTGAGATTAGAATTGTTTATTTAATGTTAAATAATAAAGATGTAATTAGAAATTATGAAAATGATTTAGGTTTTTTGCCAAGTGATGACATGAGAAAGTTAGCAAATGAGATTATCTATTTTAAACAAATTAATGGTGGTTGGGATTATGCTGACTTTATTACATACATTTTGAATAAACCTTGGTTAAAAGAATCTTTAGATATTGTACTAAACTCAAAACAACATGATGAGTTTACATCTGAAGAGTTAGAAGATTATTTTGTTACTATTAAAAAGTATGAGGTTGAAAAACAAATTAATAAATTAACATCTAAGTTAAAAGAAACATTAGATATCAACGAAAAAATTAAAATAGCAAAGAGGATAGAAAATATGAAAAAGGAAGTGTTAGAATGGTAAATAATATTAAGACATTTGAAGAAAGGGTACAAGAGTTAGTAAAAGATGGAAAGGAAAAAGGTTTTTTAACTTACGAGCAAATCGCTAAGAAAACTATTGATTTAGATTTAGATAATAATTCATTAGATGAACTATACAATATTTTAACTGAAAATATAATTGAAGTTAGACCTGAAGATGATGATGAACCAATTAGTTTTGAAGAAGATATAGAGGTTATTGATATTCCTAATGAGTCAAAAGATATGAGTGTAAATGATAACGTTAGGATGTATTTAAAGGAAATTGGTAAAATAAGCTTACTTAATTTAGAAGAAGAACAAAAGTTAAGTAAAAGGGTAGCAGAAGGTGATGAAGAAGCAAAGAGATTACTCGCTGAATCTAATTTAAGATTAGTTGTAAGTATAGCCAAAAGATATGTTGGACGCGGCTTATTGTTTCTTGATTTAATTCAAGAAGGTAATATAGGACTTATGAAAGCTGTTGAAAAGTTTGATTATGACAAAGGTTATAAGTTTAGTACATATGCTACTTGGTGGATAAGACAAGCAATTACTAGAGCACTTGCAGATCAAGCTAGAACTATTAGAGTTCCGGTTCATATGGTTGAAACAATTAATAAAATGGCAAGAATTGAAAGACAAATGACTCTTGAATTAAATAGAGAACCTAGTGATGAAGAACTCGCTAAAAAAATGAATTTAAGTGTTGAAAAAATTGTGGAAATAAGAAAAATAAGCCAAGATCCTGTTTCTTTAGAAACTCCGATAGGAGAAGAAGATGATTCTCATTTAGGAGACTTTTTAGCAGATGAAAGGACTATGAGCCCTGAAGAGTTTGCAACATACGAGATATTGAAAGATGAACTTAGAGATGTATTAAAAACTCTTACTAAAAGAGAAGAAGAAGTTCTTGAATTAAGATTTGGCTTGCTCGATGGGTCTTGTCATACATTAGAAGAAGTTGGTAAAAAGTTTGGTGTAACTCGTGAAAGAATCAGACAAATTGAAGCTAAAGCACTTAGAAAGCTTAGACATCCATCACGCGCAAAAAGGTTAAGGGATTTTTTAATTGACTAGGTTAGAAGCAATAAACGCTAGAATAAATGAAAGTGATGTGGTTTTAGATATTGGATGTGATACTGCTCTTCTAGGAAGTATGCTTGCTAAAAGAGGAATATTTAGTTTTGCATCTGATATAAAAGAAAATATAGTTTTAAATGCGTATAATAGGACTAAAAAAGATAAGACATATAAATACATTACATTTATAGTTAGTGATGGACTAGAAAATGTAAATCAAGATGAAATAAACACACTTGTTTTAGCTGGTATGGGTACGTATACTATAATTAATATATTAGAAAAACAAAACAAAAAGTTTAAAAAAATTATTACAATTTCAAATAATAACCATGATATTTTAAGAAGTAATATGTTAAGATTAGGCTATGCTATAAAGGAAGAAGAAATAATAAAAGAAAAAGATAAATATTATAATCTTATTGAGTTTTATGTTGGTAATGCAGAATATACAAAAGAAGAGTTATTAATTGGTAAAAATCATGTGAATATTAAATTATTGATAGAAAAAAACAATTATTTATTAAATAAATATAAAAAGTTTTATGATAAAAGTGAAAGTATAAAAGAGTTAGTAGATGTTATAAAGAATTACAAATACTAACTCTTTTATTGAAAGAATGTTAAAGTATCTAAATCAAAGCTTCCACGACTATTATTTTTATTTGATATAAAATAAGATTTCGGTCTTTCAAATTGTTTTATAGTTTTTTCTTGTTCTTTTATTTCTTCTTTTTTTACCGTATTAAATGTATTTATAAAACCTTTAACATTAGAATATATAGGTTTTACTTGTTTATATACTGGTATAGCTTTATTTGCTAATGATACGCCTTTACTTATTCCACCGATAATTTTTGTTAAATTTAAATTTGAAAACATATTAATTCACCTATATTATTTTATGTAAAATTATTTAAATTGTTTTTTATTTAGTGTAAAACAAGTCCTTTGCAAAAAAATAATAATAAAAAACTCTTTTTTAATTAAAAATGCTATGTTATAATTAAATAGTATAAGAATAGAGGGAGTACAAATGAAAAAGAAAAACACTAAAATATTTAATAGTATTTTTAACTTCATCTATAATTTATTTAAAGTTTTATTTATATATTTATATAAATCTATTAAGTTCATTGTTTTAGAGTTTTTCATACTTCTAAAATATTTTAGTGTTGGGTTGTTTAGGTTTTTTGACTTTACAATTACTAAATTAATATCGTTGTTTAGTTATATTGGCTATGGGGTTTTAGTTGCCTTTAAATACATCGGCAAGTTTGTAGTTATATTTAGTAAACTATGTTATAAATATTTTTTAAGGTTTATTTCAATAGAAATATATTTGTTATTAAAAGCAATTCTTAAAGGTAGTGGTTTAACTATTAAGTTTTGTTTTTATGAGTTTCCTATATATATAATAACTAAGGTTGCTGATTTTATTGAATATTTGGGTAAAAAGTTTAAAAATACTATAGAGAGAGTAACAACTTATTTTAAAGAAATACCTGGTAGAATAAAGAATTATTTTATTAGAAAATGGAATAATTTGGCTATTGTAAAACATTATAGAAACAAACGTGAAAGGGAACTTGAAGTTCTATTAATTGATAAGTTTGGTAAAGACGCTGAAAGAAGTGAGAAAAAACAAACATATCAGTATTTAGCAAGAAATTCAAACGGTAAACTTATCAAGGGCTATTTTAGTGCTTTTTCTAAATTAGATACGCATTCATATTTACTTGATGAAGGATATGAAGTGTATGAGATTAAAACTAATTGGTGGATTAATTTTGTGCATGGAGAAAGCAAATATTTTCAAAAGAATATGCGCAACAAGGACTTGATATTTTGGCTAACTCAGTTATCGACATATATTAAAAGCGGTATTCCTTTAACTGATGCAGTAAAAATACTTGCTCAACAAGATAAAAAGAAAAGATATAAGAAAGTATATGATTCGCTTACTTATGAATTAACTATGGGTGAAAGTTTTAGTGAGGCATTAAAAAAACAAGGCAATGTTTTTCCTGGGCTTTTAATAAATATGATTAAAGCTGCTGAATTAACTGGTGAACTTGAAGGAACGCTTGATGAAATGAGTGAATATTATAGTGAAAAACAAGCAACTAGAGATGCACTTGTCTCAGCAATGACTTATCCTATAATCATTTTAATTTTTGCTATTGTAGCAGTAAGTTTTATTTTAATAGTTATAATACCAGAGTTTGTAGATATATATGAATCTATTGACGTTGAACTAAATGGGTTGACTTTAATCGTTCTGAATATGTCTGAATGGTTAAAAGCAAATTATATTTATTTAATACTAGGTGCGGTTGGAATATCTATTTGTTATAAACTTTTATATACAAATGTTAAAGCTTTTAAAACAGCAATGCAATATATTTTTATGCATTTACCTATCATAGGAAAAATGATAATATATAATGAAATGGCTTTGTTTGCAAAGACGTTTGCTGTTTTAAATAAAAATAATGTTCTTTTAACTGATAGTATAGACTTATTAAGTAAAATAACTAATAATGAAATATATAAAATGATAATGTATGATACAATTTCTAACTTGCTCCGTGGTGATAAAATGAGTTTATCGTTTAAAGATAACTGGGCAGTTCCTGAAATTGCATATTATATGATTACTACTGGTGAAAGTACTGGCCAAATATCAGAAATGTTGGATAAAGTAAGTAGTTTTTACAAAATACAAGAAGTAAATATTTCAACTAAGTTAAAAACATTTATTGAACCACTTTTAATAGTATTGTTAGCGGTGTTAGTAGGTTTCATATTAATAGCAGTAATTGTGCCAATATTCCAGATGTATAATGAACTTTTATAGGGGGTTTTATGGAAACGATTATTATAATTTTTGTTGGGTTATTAGGAATGGTGTTAGGTAGTTTTTATGCTTGTATGGGGTATAGAATTCCTAATAAAATTCCTCTTACTAAGCCAAATAGTTTTTGTGAAAATTGTAAGAGAGAAATTAAATGGTATATGAATATACCTATTTTTTCTTATATATTTTTAAAGGGTAAGTGTGCTTATTGCAAAAGTAAAATTGATCCTTTATCTTTTATAGTTGAAATAATAACTTCTTTACTTTTTGTTCTATTTTATTTGAAGTTTGGCTTAAGTACTAATTTTTTATTAGGATTAGTTTTAACCAGTGTTTTAAGTGTTACAATAGTTAGTGATTTTAAATATTACTATATTAGTGATAGGATTGTTGTATTAGGTTTACTATTTACCTTAGCAATAATTCATGTTGAAAAAGATTATTTTTTTGAAAAAATTATAAGTGCTTTTGTTGTCACATTACTTATCTTAATTGTTAAATTAATTGGAGATAAGGTTTTTAAAAGAGAAAGTCTTGGATGGGGAGACATTAAACTATTGTTTTTTATATCTTTGTCAATAGGTTTTTATTCTACTCTTATATCTTTGATAATTGCATGTAGCACTACATTAATTTATTATTATCTCAGTAAACGAGAAGAAAAGGAAATCCCATTTGGACCGTTTTTACTTATTGGTGCTTTAATTGTTTTGTTTGTTATGCCTAGTTATAGTGTCTTTTAAGATATTTATTATTGCATAGCATACTAACGTTTGGTATAATAGATTAGGAAGTGAATAGATATGTATGATTTTATAGAAGGTATAGTTGCTTCTTTAGATTCTAATAGTGTTGTTATCTGTAACAACGGGATAGGTTATAAAGTTTTTACTCCTAATCCTTATGTATTTAAAGAAAACTGTACAGAAAGAGTTTATTTATATAATTATATTAGAGAAGATGAAAATAGTTTATATGGGTTTAAGACATTAGAAGAAAGAGAACTGTTTTTAAAACTTATAGGGGTTAAAGGTTTAGGACCTAAAGTTGCTTTACCGATACTTGCTACTGGAACTGTAAGTGGAGTTATTGATGCGATTGATAGAGAAAACTTGTTATATTTAAAGAAGTTTCCTAAAGTTGGTGAAAAACTTGCTAAACAAATTATTTTAGATTTAAAAGGTAAACTTGTTAGTAAAACTAATGAACCAGAAGCTGATGAAGAACTTGTAAGCGTACTAATGAGTTTAGGTTATAAAACTAATGATATAAAACGTGTTATAAAAGAAGTAGATAATTCTTTGTCTATTGAGGAACAAGTTAAACAAGCTTTGAAATTGTTATTAAAATAGGAGGGTTTATGGATAAAATACTTGATTATGAAGAGCAAATTACTGATACATATGATAAATCAATTAGACCAACTAATTTTGATGAATATATTGGTCAAACTGAAGTTAAAGAAAATGTAAAAGTATTTGTTAAAGCTTCTTTACTTAGAGATAAAACTTTAGATCATGTTTTACTATATGGACCACCTGGTCTTGGTAAAACCACTTTAGCGCATATAATTGCGAATGAATTAGATGTAAATATTAAAACTGCTAATGGTCCTACGATTGAAAAGACTGGAGACCTTGCTGCAATTTTATCTTCTCTTGAACCTAGAGATGTATTATTTATTGATGAAATTCATAGAATGCCTAGATATATTGAAGAAGTACTTTATAGTGCGATGGAAGATTATCAATTAGATATTATTATTGGAAATGAAGGTCAAACTCGTAATATTAAAATAGATTTACCACCTTTTACTTTAATTGGTGCAACAACAAGAGCAGGGGATTTATCTAGTCCTCTTAGGGATAGATTTGGTATTACTTGTAAGTTAGAATATTATACAGATGAAGAACTGGAACTTATTGTAAAAAGAAGTAGTGGTGTATTAGATATTAATATTACTAATGAAGCGGCAAAAATTATTGCTAAAAGAAGTAGAAAAACACCTAGAATTGCAAATAGGCTACTAAAGAGAGTCGCGGATTTCGCACTTGTAGATGGAGACGGAGAAATTAATAAAGAAGTGACGTTAAAAGCATTGAAGAGACTAGGGGTAGACTCAACAGGCCTTGATAAAGTTGATATGGAGTATTTAAATAGTATTATTACTAAGTTTAATGGTGGTCCTGTAGGAATAGATAGTATCGCTTCAACTATTGGAGAAGAAAGTACTAATATTGAAGATGTAATTGAACCTTTTTTACTTCAAGAAGGTTATTTAAAAAGAACTGCTAGAGGGCGCATCGCTACTGAAAAAGCATATGAATTATTAAATGTTAAAAGAGAAAATACTTTGTTTTAAAAAGAGAACTATTTGAGTAGTTCTCTTTTTAATTGGTCTATATTATCGTTCATAATTGATATATAATTTTCTCCATTTTTTCTTTGCTCTTCTGTTAAATTAGTCATAGTATCTATTTCAATTACTTCTAGTTCATAAGTATTTACTAAATTGTTTATGCTATCAGATAATTCAGAACCTTTTAATTTATATATATATAAAATGTCTTTATCACTTGCTAATGTAGAAGCGGTTGTGTAGTTTCTGTCGTAATTACTATTATTTTCATCTAATGATATCACGTTTATATTATATTTTGATAGAAATGATAAAGTTTCATTTGCAACTACGATATTATTATAACTTGCATTTTTTCCAATCATTGTTAAGTCAACATCAATTTCAGAAATTATAATTTTTAATTCATCGTATTTTTCTTCTATTTTTTCTTTAGTATATACGTTTTCTTCATAATCTATTAAACTTTCTTTTACGTTTCTAGCCATCATTAAATAATGCGATGGGTCTAACCAAAGTTCTTCTAATCCATATTTATAATTCATGCTTTTCATTGCATCTATTATTTCTAAATCTTTGTTTTTATTTAAAAACACTACCGCTAAATCAACTTCACTTGAAATGCCGTTATAGATAAAAGTATTCGCACTGGAATAATTGTTTTTTTGTTTATCAGTTAAAGAATACTCTGCAATATTTACTTCATTTGGATATATACTATTTATTTCTGAATACTCACTATATAAATAATCTGTTATATATTCTATTGGGTATATAGTAGCGTATGTTGTATCATCATTAAAGTTAGTGTTTTCAAAACAGCCGGTTAGTGATAAACTCATTAAAATTAAAAATAATATCTTTTTCATCTTTTCTCCTTTATTGGTAATAAATCTATTCCACTTTTACCAAATGGCCTACATCTTAATATTCTTTTTATACCAATTATTAAACCATTAAATGCACCATACTCGTATATAGCTTGTTTTGTATATTCTGAACAAGTTGGATAAAATCTACAATGGGAGTGTGAATGTAGTGGCATTATTTGGTACAAATTAATAAGCCAAATTAATATCTTTTTCATAATAATATAATTATACTAAAAAAAATATAAAAAATAAATTACTTATATCAATTTTTTCATACATTTGTTAACTCATGTTAAATTAGTATGATTTATTATATTTTTTTAGTTTCATTGTCAATTTTAAAGGAAAAATGTGATATTTTGCCAGCAAAATGGCGGGATAATGTGATAAAATATTATCGAAGAGGTGAAATAATGGAACGTTTGAATAGAAAAATAGACATGTTTTTAGTAGAATAGAAAAGTAATCCTAATAGATTACCACTTATTATAAAGGGAACTAGACAAATAGGAAAAACTAATGCGATTAGATATTTTGGGTATAACAATTATAAATGTTTTATTGAGATTAATTTTGCACTAAATCAAGAATTTAAATCTATATTTGATTATCATTTAATGTTGATGAGATAATTAAAGAAATAACTCTTAGACGACCTGACATAGAAATAATTCCTAATGAAACATTAATATTATTTGATGAAATGCAAGAATGTGTAAGTGTGGTAACATCATTAAAATCTTTTAGAGAAGATGGAAGATATGATGTTATATGTTCAGGTTCATTGATGGGTATTAATTACAAAAAAATAGAATCAAATAGTGTTGGTAATAAAGAAGATTATATATTACATTCTATGGACTTTGAAGAATTCTTATGGGCAAAAGGTTATAAAGAAGATGTAATAGATGATATGCTAAATAGTATGATAAAACTAGAACCATTAAGTGCTGCTATGTATGATGTAATGTTAGAAAACTTTAGAGAATACATGATTACTGGAGGAATGCCTGCAATAGTAAGTAATTTTATAGAGAACAAGAACTTTAGCGGTGTTTTAAAAATGCAATAACAAATATTGCTAGATTATGAAGAAGATATTACTAAATATGCAGAAGGATTAGATCAAACAAAGATACTTACTGTATATAAAAATATTCCAGTATTTCTTGGAAATGAAAATAAAAAATTTCAAATAACAAAAATATCAGATGGAGCAAGAAATAGAGAATATGTAGGAGTCGTAGATTGGCTTAATAGAGCGGGAATAATTAATATTTGTTATTCATTAGATCAAGTTTGTTTACCTTTAAAAGGCAATTATAATCCTAGTAATTATAGATTATATTTTGGTGATACTGGTTTGTTAATAGGTTCACTAGATGAAGAAGCGCAAGATGACTTAAGAAAAAATCAGAATTTTAACGCTTATAAAGGTGCAATATACGAAAATGTAATAGCAGATATGCTAGTTAAGCAAGGATATAATTTATATTTTTATAAAAATGAAAAAGGTACACTAGAAATGGATTTTTTTATTAGAGATGAAAATTCATTAATACCACTAGAAGTAAAAGCTAATGATAATAGTACGCCTTCTTTAAATAGTTTAATTGATAGTGATAATTATAAAGATATAAAATATGGAATTAAATTATGTAATAAGAATATAGGATTTAATGGTAAGTTTTATACATTTCCATATTTTATGGCATTTTTGCTAAAAAGGTATTTAAAAGAAAAGTAAAATTAAAAGTACTTAATTTTCGTATGTTCAGTGCTTAATCTCACTAGTTAAGTACTTTTTTAATGCTTTTATATTTTTTAAACTAAAACTAATGACTTTTAGTTAGAAAATTGGTACAATGAAACTGGTGATAGTATGAAACTACTAGAATTATATGGGATTAATTTTGACAAAGATAGTTTAATTAATGTGGCATTAACTCATACTTCATATGCAAATGAACATAATACTATTTCTTATGAACGATTAGAGTTTTTAGGAGATGCAGTTTTAGAACTTTTATGTAGTGATTATTTATATGAATCTACTAAATATTCTGAAGGTGAGATGAGTAGAATGAGAAGTCTGTATGTCTGTGAAAATGCTCTTTATGAATATTCTAAAAAAATAAGATTAAAAGATTATATTAGATTAGGTAATAGTGTTAGAGTGCCTAATAAGACTATTATTGCTGATGTATTTGAAGCCATGATGGGAGTTTTATATTTAGAAAAAGGGTATAAAACTTGTAAAAAGTTGTTTAATGAATTAATCGTGCCTTATATTGAAAGTAATGTTGATTTTTTAAAAGATTATAAAACGATGTTTCAAGAACAAATGCAAACTGAACAAAAAACAATTAATTATATAGTTACTAGTGAAAGTGGTCCAGCACATAAAAAGATTTTTGAAGTAGATGTTATGATTGATGGTATTGTGTATGGTCATGGCACTGGAAGTAGTAAAAAAGAAGCAGAGCAAAACGCTGCTAAGGAAGCATTAAGTAAACACGCATAGGGAAGTGTAAGAATGTATATTAAAGAAATTAAAATAAATGGTTTTAAGAGTTTCGCTGATAAAATGGTTATTGAACTCAATAGAAACTTTACTGGTATAGTAGGCCCTAACGGAAGTGGAAAAAGTAATATTGTTGATGCTGTTAAATGGGTTTTAGGAGAACAATCTGTCAAAACTCTTAGGGGTTCTACTGGAATGAGTGATGTAATATTTAATGGTTCTAAATCACGTGAACCAAAAAATACTGCATATGTTTCTATTGTTTTTGATAACTCTAATCATGAATTAAATATTGATTATGACACGGTTGAAGTTAAAAGATTGGTATATAAAACTGGGGAAAACGAATATTATTTGAATGGTCAAAGATGTAGACTTAAAGACATCACAGATTTATTTTTAGATAGTTTTAGTACTAAAGATGGTATAAATATAATCGCACAAGGTAAAGTAGCTGAAATACTTTCTAATAAAGCAGAGGATAGACGTATTATATTTGAAGAAGCTGCTGGTGTTTTAAAGTATAAAAAGAGAAAAGAAGAATGTTTGAGAAAATTAGAGAAAACTCATGATAATTTATCTAGAATTAATATGATTATAAATGAACTTTCTAATCAAGTTGACCCTTTAAAAAAAGAATCTGAAAAAGCGATTCAATATAATAAAATAAAAGATGAATTAACTAGTGTTGATGTTGCTTTAATGGTAAATGATATATCAAAAAAGTATGTAGTATTAGAAGATGATAAAAAGAGAATTGAATCTTTAAAGGAAAGTTTATCATATAGAATAAATCAAAATAGAAAACTTGAAACTGATATTGAACAAAATAAAATAAAATTAATTGAAGTTGAAAAAGAAGAAAATACTATTAGAGAAAAACTTGGAAAAGTAAATAATGATTTGTCTCTTGCTTTACAAAAAAAAGAATTGTTACTTGAAAGGGTAAAATATGATAAAAATAGTGATGAGGTCAAGAATAATTTAATTTCAGCTAAAGAAAGACAACTTTTAGTACAAAATGAAATTGAATCATTATCTCGCGCGATTGATGATAAAAAATTAGAACAAAAGAGTATAACTGATAACTTAGAAAAATTAGATAAAGATAACAGAGCATTAAATCAAAGAATTGATATGTTAAAGTCTGAGTTTAATGACATTGTTAGAAGAGAAATAACTCTTAATAATAAAAAAGATATTCTTGAAAACAATATTTTTAATAATGAACTATTACCTTATAGTGTTAAGTTTGTTTTGAAATGTAACGTAAGTGGTGTGCATAATACTATTGGTAATATTTTGGAAGTTGATGAAGAATATGTTACTATGCTCAATGTTGCGATTCAAAGTGTGCAAAATAATATTGTAGTTGATAGTGAAGAAGTTGCTAAAAAATGTATAAGTTTACTTAAAGAAAATAAAAGTGGTCGAGCGACATTTATTCCTTTAAATATCGTTAAACCTAAGTTTGTTGATGAAATTATTTTAAATAAAGTTAAAAGTGATAATTCTTTTGTAGGTATTGCCTCTGATTTAGTGAAATATGAAAATATATATTTTAACGCTGTTTCAAATATTTTAGGTAATACTTTAGTTGTTAAAACTATAGATGATGCGATTAGGATTAGTAAATTGATTTATAATAGATATAGAATTGTTACTTTAAATGGTGATGTTATAAATGCAGGTGGGTCAATTACTGGTGGTTCGGTTAAACAAGGAAATTCTATAATAAGTGAAAAGTATGAGCTTGAAAGCGTTACTCAGTCTATTAAAAATATTTATATTAGAAAAGATGAAATAGTTAATGAAGAAAAAGAACTTGAGTTTAAGATGAATGCTATAAGGGAACAAATATATAAAAATAATATTGATTTGGTAAGTGTTAATGAATTTATATCTAATAAAGAAGTTCTTTTAAACGTTGATGTTAAGGAAAATGAAAAATTAAAAGATGAAATAGAAGATTTATCTATTAATTCTGAAACTAAAGCAGATAAAACTATCTCTAAGATAATGGATGAATATTATAAATTGGAAAACAAGAAAAAGGAACTTGATGAAAAACTTGAATCTTTAATTAAAGAAAAAGGTAAAATAAAAGAAAATATAAATGAAAACGAATTAATTGTTAAAAAGGGCAACAGTGATGAGAAAAATGAAAGTGAAGTTATTAATAAGTTAGAAATTGAAATTACTAAGAATAATATTTTAATTGATAATTTATTATTAAAGCTAAATGAAGAGTATAATTTAACTTTTGAAAAGGCAAAACAATTATATATTTTAGAACTTGATGAAGAAGAAGCTAGAATAAAAATTAATGACTTAAAAAGAGATTTGAAGATTTTAGGAAATGTTAATTTAAATAGTATTGAAGATTATGAGAGAATAAGTAAGAGATATAATTTTATATTAAGCCAAAAAGAAGATTTGCAAAATAGTGAGTCTAACTTATTATCAATTATTAATGATATGGATAACTTGATGACTGATGAATTTTGTAAGACTTTTAATAAAATTAATGAAGAGTTTAATAAGGTATTTAAGGAATTATTTAATGGTGGTGAAGCACATTTGAAGTTAACTGAACCTGACAATATTTTGGAAACTGGTATTGATATAATTGCTTATCCGCCTGGGAAAAAACCTGCTAGTATTTCTTTATTAAGTGGTGGAGAAAAAACTTTGACTGCAATAAGTTTGCTATTTTCGGTCATGAATTTAAAACGTGTTCCTTTTGTAATACTTGATGAAGTTGAAAGTGCACTAGATGAAGCTAATGTTGACCGTTTTGGTAAATATTTAAACAATTATAAGGGTAAAACTCAATTACTTATAATTACACATAAAAAGAAAACTATGGAATTTGTTGATTTGTTATATGGTATAACAATGGAAGAAAGTGGAGTTAGTAAACTCGTAAGTGTTAGATTTGATGATAATTAAAACTGATTTTTAAAAATCAGTTTTGTTTTGTGGAAAATCTATTTCTAATCTTTCAAGTTCGTTTTCAAAAGATTTTTGCGCTGCATCGTCAACCTTTAACGATTCTTTTGATTTTTCTATAAAATCTTTTATGATTTCGTTTGGAATTATATTACTGCAATATTTTTTTAAACATTCAAATCCAAATTCATCTGATTCTCTTTCTATAAAAAAACAATTATGATATTTCGCGTAAAATTCTGGATATAGCTCATTTATTGTAATTTCTTTTTTTATTCTTTTAGCATATTCATCATCCTCTATTTCAGCTGTTTCAAATTGTGTTAAGTGATTAATTTCATGAAATAATGCAAAAGATTGGTAACATAATATATTGTAAAAATCTTCTTTATTTAATGAATTCATCTCTAATAATTTATAGTAATATTCAGAATTTATTAATATAGATAAATCATCGCTTTTAATACATGAAAAAGTTGAAATAGTAATATCAAACTTTAAATTAAACTTTGTTTTTAATATGCTATTTTTCAAATATAGTAGTAAAAATGGCAATTCTTGTGGCAACATTTTGGGAGTATTTATTATATATTTTTCTGCTATTTTGTTTATTAGTTCCGCTTTTGTATCTATATTACTAATTATGCATCTAGAGAAGTAGTATATTATGAATGCAAGTTCATCTTCACTTAATTCATTGTTATTTATTTTATTTTCTAAGTTATTTAAAAAATCATCTATTTTATTAAAAAAGATGTCGTTTGTTTCGCTTGTGGTAATGACTTTTGTTTTTTTCTTTTGCATTATTAGTCTTATTAGATTGTTTTTATCATTAGTATTTAATTGTTTAAAATATGAAAAAAAACTGTTTTGAGTTAATAGATTTTCTAATAATTTTAAATCAAATTCTTTTTCTAATTTTTTTAAATAGTATTCTTCGAAAATATTATTATTGCTATGCGGCATGGTCAAACACCTCATTTATTTTATATATTGTTTATTTTTACTTTTATAAATTCATAATCATTTGGTATATTGTTTGTTTCGTATTCATTTTTTTCTGGATTAAATGTAACTTCTATTTTTTCATCAGAGTAATTTGTTTTATTGGTAAAATCTACATTACTAAGTCTATTGCTATAATCAGTTCCATAAAAATAAATTATTATGTTTTTTAAACTTTCCTCTAAATCGCTAGTTAATTGATTGTTTTCTGCTAATGAGAATTCAAATTCACTTTGTCTTATAAGTATTAAGTTATTTTTTGATTTAATCAAATTATAGTTTGTTTTATCTTCTTCACTAAAGTCTTCATATAAGAAATATGATATTTCTGGCTCTTCACTATAAGGTATAACAGCTATATTTATATTTAGTGTGACTTCTACTAAACTAGCATTTGTAGATATTTCAATTCCTTCATTAATTTTATAGTTATTTACCTTTGATGTTTGGAATAATTCATATACATTGCCACTTTCTTCTCCATTAAGAACTGCAATAGAATCCGTAACTGCAATTAATATGTCTCTACCTATATTATCGCTTGCATCATAAGATGTAGTTAATATATTATCTTTTAAAGTATAAGTATAATTATTTTCTCTAGAACCACTATAAGTTATGATTAATTCGTTTCCTTTTACGTTTGAAGTGATTTCTACGTTTGGCAAATCATATTTATCTAAAATATAAGAGTTTTTAACAATATTATTTAAGTCATTTAATACAATTTCTGCCGCTTCATTAATCCTTCTATTTTCTAAGAATCCTACTATACCTAATGTCATACATAGTAATAATATAATCCCCCAAAATAATATTCTCCAAATATTTTTTTTCATTTTTTTATTCTCCTTATATTGTTATTATATAATAAAATTTAAATAAAAAAAAGACCTTAAATTGGTCTCATATTTTCTTCATTATTAAATGGATTTTTTTTGTCAATTTTGTCGACAAATAGTATTCCATCTAAATGATCAATCTCATGTTGAAATGCAACTGATATTTCTTCTCTAGCCCTTGTTTCAACTGTTTTTCCATCTATATCTTTATATTCCACTGTAACTCTCGCATATCTTGGGACAATACCTTCAACATCTCTATTAACGCTTAAACAGCCTTCTCCTTCTTCTACATATATAAGTTCTTCTGAATGGCTTATTATTTTTGGATTTATTACAACGTATTCTTCAAAGTTTCCATCATCGTGTTTATATGATATTACAAATATTCTTTTTAATACTCCTAATTGAACAAATGCTAGGCCCATACCCCCGCGAATGTTGTGTTTTTTTGCATATTCTTCATCCTGGCTTTTTCTTAAATACTCAGTCGCGTCTTTTATTAATTTCTTATCTTCTTTAGATAATGGAAAAATAACTTTTTCACTTTTTTTTCTTAATAATTTTACTTTTTCATCTAAAATATCACATTCTTTTAACATATTACACCCCAGTGATAAGTATTTTATCAAAAAAGTAAGAAAATAGCAAATGAGATTGAT